>JAITVW010000169.1 GCA_031285605.1 Fusobacteriales bacterium
TTATTTGTTTTCAGAACATTAAATTTAAATTTACTTTCCTTACTATTAAAAAAACTTATTTTACAAAGCTCTGAAAGCCTTTTAAAATAAGCTTTTATTGATAGTCTGTGGATACACATTGTGTGCCCACACTAAATTTTATAACAGACTTTTTTAAACTTGTATCTCATAATAATTATATACATTTATGACTATTTTATCAAGTAGTATAAGTATTTTTTATTTATAATAAATTAAACTCATATGCTGAAATTGATGAATTATTTAAAAGGTACAATTGAAATAAAATATCCTGTTTTTCTGGAATATCTTCCATGGAAAAATGGAGATATTCTGACAACTGCAGATATAGATAAAATGAATGAGAAATAAATAAAAGGCTACTAAAGCCAATGTCATTAAGATAAGCGTAATGTCAAGATATAGAAAACACGAGAAGAAATAGAAGGATATGGAAACAGAGGTGTTTTCATACCCTTTTCTCAGGAATCAGGAAAAAAATGGTATAGAAAATAGACAGAACAAAAGTCTGCTGGAAAGATATACAAAAGTTACAGATTATGCTATTCTGTAAAGGAAGCTTACGACTGTTTTTGGACGAATTTTGTGTTTGTCTGTACGACCTTGACGGATAGACAAAATATTTTTGTTTATCAGAACTTCAACATCAAATAAGGGGATATTACTTTGAAAACGTAGAAAATATCTGCAAATATATATAGCAAGAGAACAGACAAAATTCCATTGCTGTTTAAGTCCTTGACATATATTATCTTTCAATATGAGCAAAAATGTTGTAGCTTTCATAGTTTCTATCAGACATAACAATAACATTGCCTGTTATCTGAGAGTGGTCAACCATTTCAAAAGATAACTTTCGATTTCGAGTAAAATCTTTATCTGGATTTTTGACAAATCCTACTGGGGATTTTGACATTTGGATGATTAAGCTCAATAAGTTTTCTTTTAAAGTATTTGGATATTCATTCATAATAGAACCTCCTTAAAATTTGATTCATTCAAGTAATTATACTGCATTTTTTTCGATTTGCCAGCTCTTTTTTGTTTTTTTTATGATTCTTAATCAAAAAAAAGTACTGTACTTTTTATACAATACTCTTTTTATTTTTTTTCTTATCTTAATGACATTGGACTCACGGCTCATTTTTTTATGGCTGTACCATTTTGATACATCCCTATTTTTATAATTTATCCCATTGCTTCTTCATATTTTTTAGCTACTTCATTCCAGTCCACTACATCAAAGAAAGCTTTTATATAGTCAGCTCTTACGTTTTTATACTTTAAGTAGTATGCATGTTCCCATACGTCCAATGCCAGAATAGGATGCCCTTTTCCATCACATTTACACATAAAAGGATTATCCTGATTAGGTGATGATCCTACTGACAGATGCCCGTCTTCTTTCACTACAAGCCACGCCCATCCTGAACCAAATCTTCCTACTGCTTTAGCTGATATTTCTTCTTTTAGTTTATCAACACTTCCAAAGTCTGCTTTTATCTGTTCCGCCAATTTACCTGTAGGTTCTCCTCCGCCGTTTGGAGACAGAATTTCAAAATAAAGATTGTGATTGTAGTACCCTCCGCCGTTATTTTGAATAGCTGTTCTTGATCCTTCCGGGATAGCATCCAGATTTTTCAAAATTTCTTCTATTGATTTTCCTTTCAATTCAGGTAATTTTTCTATAGCATCATTTAGATTTTTTGTGTATGCAGCATGGTGTTTCCCATAATGAGTCTCCATAGTAAGTGTATCTATATGTGGCTCCAAAGCATCAAAAGCATATTTTAGTTTAATTTGTTCAAACATTTAAATTCCTCCTGTAATTTGTTTTATTATACAAATAATAGCACTTTCTTTTTAATTTTTCAATATTTAATTTGAAAATTATTTTATTTGTAAATCAAACTATTTTTATTTTATACAAATTAAAAAAGCAGAACCGTTAAATGTTCTGCATTTTTTGATATGGCTACTCTTTTACTATGTAACCTACACCTCTTACAGTTTTTATAATTTTTTGTTCATATTCTTTGTCTACTTTTGATCTTAAGAAGTTAATATATACATCTACTATGTTGCTTTCAGTAATGAAATCAATATCCCAGATCTTTTCTGATATCATAGTTCTTGTAAGTACTCTGTTTTTATTTTTCAAAAAGTATTCGAGAAGTAAAAATTCTTTATTAGTAAGTTCAATTTCTTTTCCTGCTCTTTTTACTTCTCTGTTAATAGGATTTAGTGTTAAATCATATGCAGACAATACTTCTGACGAATCGTCATTACCCTGTCTTGTAAGAGTTCTTACTATTGCTTTTACTTTAGCAGACAATTCATCAAGTTTATAATCATTATAAACATAATCGTCTATCCCCTGCAATAATGCTTCTGTTTTTGAATATCTGTCATCTTTATCTATTGATAACAGAATATAGCTGTTTTTCTTGTTATCTATAATTTCTTCGAGCTCTTTTGAAAAAGTATTTTTAAAAGATTTAATATCTAACATTACTATATCTATTGTATCTGATTTTAATTCCTGCATCATTTTATTTTTGTCTTCTGCCAGCGAAACACTGAAGCTTAACTCTTTCATCAGCTGACCTACTACAAGTCTGCTTTTTTCGTTGCTATTAAATATTAAAATTTTCATTTTTTGTTTCCTCCAAAAATATTTTATTTTATTTTGTCTAAGATCTGATCAATGATTTTATTTAGCCGAATGCTTGCTTCTGATTCATTCTGGATATACGGCTCACCGCTATCTCCAGCTTCTGCAATATTTTTATCAATAGGTATGGAACCAAGAAAATTAACCTTTAATTCATCCGCCATTCTCTCCGCTCCGCCTTTTTTAAATATATTAACTTCTTCTCCACATTCAGGACATATAAACCCACTCATATTCTCAATTATCCCAATTAATTCCATATTTACCAATCCTGAAAATTTCACTGATCTCCTAGAGTCTAATAATGCTACATCTTGAGGAGTTGTTACAACTATTGCCTTTGTCCCAACACCCACATTTTGTGCAATTGTTAATGTTTCATCACCTGTACCCGGCGGTAAATCTATTATTAAATAGTCCAGTTTACCCCAAACTACATTTTCTAGTATTTCCATAATAGCACCCATTTTTTGTGGTCCTCTCCAAATTATTGGATCCGTACTAGGAAGAAAAAAACTTAAGGATGTTGTGCACAGATTCTCATTTATCTTGTATGGAACTGATAAATCGGTTAACTTTTCCCCTTCTACTCCTAACATAATAGAAATATTCGGTCCATGCAGATCTGCATCTAGAATCCCCACTTTATATCCTCGCATAGAAAGCCCGTATGCTAAATTTACCGATAATGTGGATTTCCCAACTCCACCTTTGCCATTCATAATAACAACTTTGTTAGTAATATTACTCATATTCTCCTTGATTTTGGATTTTGGATTTTCCATATTGATATTACTATGCATGTATGTTTTACCTCCCTTAAATCACGTAACCTGTCTTAACTCGGACACCACCTCTCCATTTTATTTTTCCTTAATTATATTTATTTGAATACAACAATTAAGAACTTTTGATTTTATTAGACAATATGTTATAATAAATTAAAAATTTAGTTTTTCACATTAATTATTACTAATATAATCAAGACATTTTACTAAATTTTTAGCACTTTTGTCAAGCATATTTTAATTTTTTAGTAGAACTCATTCTAAATTTTTTGAACAATATCTTTTCAGACCAATAAAATTAGGTCTTACCGCTAATATTAAAAGGAGTGATTTTATGTCAGAGTATTTAAGTGATAAACCAAAAAAATTGATCATAAAAGATAAAAATGGAAATATTAAAAACTACCAGAAATTTGAACATAATAATAACGGTGATCTTATTTATTATAAAAAAGTTGAAAATGAAAGAATAACAGTAGAATTAACCTATGAATATGAATATGATGAAATTGGACGTAAAAAAGTAACAAAAATTGCTGATTTAATAACTGATAATATTACTATAATGGAATATGTATATTAATACCTTTTCTTATTTATGTTTTAATATGTGAAATATCAAATGAGGCATAAGTGTTTCGACATTAGTATATTTTTGTCATTTTGAATTAAAACTGGACAAAACACTGGTTATATCATAAAATTTATGTATATTTTTGGAAAGAAGGTTTGTAAACATGAATATAAGTGTAATTAACAATTTTAAAGATAATTTTGATACTCTGATACTGCCGGTCAGTAAAAAGCGTAAGATTAATTCCCATAATAAGGAACTGAACAAGAAAATTAATAAATATATTGAACTTTATTCTTTTTCCTATTCTGATGATAAACTTCTTTCTTTTGATTTGGAAGCAGATAACAAGCTAAAACAAATTGTTTTGGTTAATACTGATCTTCCTGATAAACTTCAGATTCGAGATACATTATTCAATGTATTTGGTAAAATTTCTAAAAAATCAAAAAATATACTTTTTATTAATTATGATTTATTTTTTGATGAATCTATTATAACAGAAATTTTCATATTAAGATACTATAAATTTATAAAATATATAGAAAACTCTAAAAAGCATAAATATAATTTATTTGTCTTAACCAATAAATATGTTGACCTTACTGAATCCATAGAACTTGCAAATTCTGTTAATACCGCCAGAGATTTAGTTAATGAACCTTCTAATGTACTTTATCCTGAAACTTTAGCCAAATCAGCTTTATCACTTTGAGAAAAATATGGTTTTGAAGTCGAAATATTAAATAAAAAAGAGATTAAAAAGCTGAAAGTGGAATGCTTCTTAAAAGTAGGCGAAAGTTCTGACAAAGAACCAAAGCTTATTATTCTTCGTTACCACGGCAACAAAAAAGATAAAAACAAAATCGGGCTGATCGGCAAAGGTGTTACATTTGACAGCGGCGGTCTGTCATTAAAACCTTCTGACAGTATGATCGGAATGAAATCCGACATGGCCGGTACTGCATGTGATTTCCTATCTAAAATGAATTAAATTGAAATCCGTGAAAAGCTTTGAAAATTGTCAAATAAATAACCGATAAGTGATATAATTATGGTAAAATTCCTCTATTTATAAGATTATTATAACACATTTCATAATAATAATGAAAGAAAATAATTCTTATTTCTTTATTAACAAATATAAGATATCTCTGATATAAATGTAAGATATATCAAAAAACACTCTTTATTTTAAATTGAATATACTAATTTATATACAATTCTTTTACCAATAATTTACATAAAAAAGCAAGCATAATTAATTTTCTGCTTGCTCTTTTTATTAATTTTTACAGTAATTCAAGTGCATTTTTACAGATATCTTCCGCTGTCAGTTCATATTCCTTCATCAGATAATCCAATGTTCCCACTTGTCCGTATCTTTCCTTTACTCCCACTCTTCTCATTTTAGCAGGATAATTTTCAGCAAGAACTTCAGCTACTGCTGATCCAAGTCCGTTATGTATGCTGTGATTTTCACATGTTACTATCTTTCCTGTTTTTTCTGCATACTTTATAATAAGATCTTTATCTATGGGTTTTAATGTAAACATATCTATTACAGCCGCGTTATATCCTTTTTCTTTAAGCATATCTGCTGCTTGAAGGGCTTCCGATACCATAATACCATTTGCTATAAGTGTTATGTCACTTCCGTCTTTCACTATATTTCCTTTTCCTATTTCAAATACCGAACCATCTTCATATATCTTTTCTGCATTTTTTCTCATTGTTCTGATCCAGTGAAAACCTTCTGTTTCTGCTACCTGTTCTATTATATTTTTGAACATTACACCATCAGTCACCTCAAGAACAACTGCTCCGGCAAGTCCTCTGACGATTCCCATATCTTCAAAAGACATATGTGTTCCGCCATTATGCACTGCTGTTACTCCGGCATCCGAAGCTATTATTTTTACATTATTTTTTTGATATGATATTGACATAAACAGCTGGTCAAAGCATCTTCTGCTGGCAAATGCCGTAAATGTATGGAAAAAAGGCACTTTCCCCGCAATTGACATTCCTCCTGCCATACCTGCTATATGACCTTCCATAATACCACCGTTTATTATTCTTCCGGGAAGCTCTTTCTGTATAATGTCTGTGCTCATTGAACCCATCAAATCCGCTTCAAGGGCAACTATTCTTTCATCCTTTTTCATAAGCTCCAGAAGAGTGGCAGAATATATCTTTCTCATTTCCATATCATCTTTTTTTCTTTCACTGCATATTTTATACATTATTCCACCTCCCCTTCCAATTCGGCAACAGCCTTTTCTATTTCTGATTTTACTTCATCCGTAAGTCTCAAATGATGTGAATTTTTTAGATTTTCTATATATTTTACACCCTGACCTTTTTTTGTATCAAGAATTACTGCAAGCGGTCTTTCATTTTTCCCTCTCGGATTTTTTAAAAGATTATAAATTCCTTCTATATCATCACCTTTTACTTCTACACTATCAAATCCAAAGGCCTTGAATTTTTCTGTTAAAGAAAACGGTTTTATAATTTCTTCCAGAGTTCCGTCAAGCTGAAACTTGTTATAATCCACAAATACAGTAAGATTATTCAAATTATGGTGTGCTATAAACTGAAACGCTTCCCAGCACTGACCTTCATTTAATTCACCGTCCCCAAGAATAGTAAATACACGGTTATCCTTTCCTGAAAGCTTTTCTGCCATTGCTATTCCTGTCGCTAATGATACTCCCTGACCCAGTGATCCCGTAGTAGCGTCTACTCCTTTAGTCACAAGTCTGTCCGGATGGCTGGGAAGATGAGTTCCGTTCATATTCAAAGTCATTAATTCTTCTTTGGGAAAGTATCCTTTTATGGCAAGAGCAGCATATAAAGCCGGCCCTGCATGCCCTTTCGACAGCACCATATAGTCTCTTCCTTCCCAGTTTGGATTTTTAGGATCTATTTTCATTACAGCACCATATAATACTGCAAGAGTTTCAATCACTGAAAGACTTCCTCCAAAATGTCCGAATCCCAGATTCAAAAGCATTTTTAACATAGAGAGTCTTATATCTTTTGCCAGTTTTTTTATTTCATTATAATTTTCCATTTAATCCTCCCGTATTTTGTCTATTTCGCTGTGTCTCCTTCAGGCATTTTTTTCTTAGGCATCATATAATTCAAAGCTACAAGGATTGCTAATATTGCTACAGCTACTATTGTTATCATATTTTTATCCATAAATCTTGCCATATTTCCAAAAATTATTCCCACCAGTCCAAAATCTGCATCTGAGAATGTAGTATTCGCAAATCCGAGAGATCCTAAAACCGGCAGAAGCATTACAGGCAGGAATGTAATAAGCAGACCGTTTGCAAATGCACCAAGCATTGATCCTCTTCTTCCGCCTGTGGCATTACCAAATACACCTGCTGTCGCTCCGCAGAAGAAATGCGGAATTACACCCGGAAGTATTAATACCATATTTAACTGTCCAAGCACTACAAGTCCTACTATTCCTCCCAAAAAGCTGAATAAAAATCCTACAAGAACTGCATTTGGCGCATACGGGAACACTACCGGACAGTCTAATGCAGGTTTTGCAGACGGTACCATTTTTTCAGAAAATCCTTTAAATGCAGGGATTATTTCTCCAAGAATTAATCTGACTCCTGATAATATAATAAATACTCCTGCTGCGAATGTAATCGCCTGAATAATAGAGTACACAAGGTAATTATCTCCGCTGCTTAAATTAGTTTCCACGAATTCTTTTCCTGATAATACTGCCAATATCAGATAAATAACCATCATAGTAAGTGATATAGAAATAGAACTGTCTCTTAAAAAACTGAGATTTTTTGGAAGATTCATATCTTCTGTTGATTTTGAACCTTTTCCTACTGCTTCACCTACGAATCCTGAAAGAACATAACCAAGTGTTCCGAAATGTCCAAAAGCTATATCATCGTTACCGGTAATTTTTCTCATGTGTCTTTGTGCCATTGCCGGGAATAATGCCATTATAAGACCCAAAATTATTGATCCTACCAATACCAGCTGAACACCGTCGAAATCTGCCACACGAAGAATTATTGCTATCATACATGCCATATATAATGTGTGGTGTCCTGTAAGGAAAATATACTTCAGTCTTGTAAATCTCGCTATAAATATATTAAATATCATTCCAAATGCCATAATATAAGCTGTCATTGCTCCGTACTCCCCAAGTGCTATGGATACAATTGCCTCGTTATTCGGGATTATACCCTGTATATGAAAAGCCTGTTCAAACATTTGTCCCAGCGGATCCAAAGATCCTACCAGTACCCCGGCTCCTCCGCTCAGAACTAAGAATCCCAATATTGTTTTTATTGTTCCTTTTACCACGTCAGTAACTGGTTTTTTTTGTGCTACCAGCCCTATTAATGCCATTAATCCTACTAAAACCGATGGTACTTTCAGTATGTCAAATACAAACATTAATAATCCATTCATCATTAAACCTCCTAAAATTATTTTCCAAAATATTTACTCAATTTTTCTTCCAGTTCATTCATATCAATAATATTATCCAATACTACCAGTTTATCTTCGGGAACACTTGCACTAGCCGCAATATCTTTTCCCATAACGAATAAATCCGCTGCATCAGGTGTAGCACTTGATAAATCCGAATGCTCCACTTCCGCATCCACTCCTATCTTTTGTATTACTTTTTTTATGTTCATTTCTACAAGGAAACTGCTTCCAAGTCCTGAACCGCACACTGCCATAATTTTCATGAATTTCTCCTCCTAATATTTTGATTATAATTAATTTTTTTTGATCACTGTGATCAATTTGAAGTACAGATATTTTTACAGTCCATTATTCATGAATATGGATTCTGCTAAAATACTGAAATACCGGTGTTTTCATCAATTTTTATCTAAAGCAACCAATGATGTACACTTATATCCCGGCTATATTTTTATTCTTTAAAATATAGATGAGATAAGGCATTAATATTTATTTATTATTCCTGTTACTTCCTCTGTAGTTTCCGCCTTCATTAAAGCCTCGACATCTTTATCATTCTGCAGAAGCTCCGAAAAACCTGTAAGTGCTTCTATATGCTTCTCACTATCCTCCGCTGCAAGTATAAAAACTAGTTTTACTTCGTTATCTCCATATTTCACAGGCTCTTTCAGCTTTAAAAGCGACATTGCGGTTTTTGATACTCCGTTTTCAGGTCTTGAATGCGGCATTGCCACACCTTCTCTCAGCACTATATAAAATCCCAGTCTCTTTATATCGTTTATCATTGCATTTACATAATTTTCTGATATAAATCCCTTCTCCAACAGCGGATCAGCCGCTGTTTTTACAGATTCCTCCCAGTCCGAAGTACCTCTTATCAGATTTATATTTCCGTTTAAAAATTCTCTTAGCATAATAATGCCCCCTAAACTTTTGTTTTTATAAAATAATCTATTACTTCCTGTTTATCTTTTGCCTGTAATAGTTCGCCTTTTAAGTCATATTTGGTTATCAGATCAAATAAATCATTAAGAATAGTAAGATGTGATTTATTTTCATTGCTTGCAAATGATATAAAAATATTTGCAGACTTCTTATCGGAAAATAAAACAGGTTTCTTTACCACAAGTACTCCCACACCCAGCTTTAATACATTACGGCTTATTCCTGCATGCGGAAGAGCTATTCCGTCATCAATAACAATATATGAGCCGTATTTTTTTACCAGATTTATCATCTCGTCTATATATTCTGTTTTCACATACATATTATCTACCAGAAGATTTCCCGATATTTTTATTGCCTCTTCCCAGCTTTCCACTTCGTCCAGCACCACTACACTTTTTTCATTTATAAATTCTTTTATATGTGTGGTTTTATAGTCTACATCATCAATTATTCTGTTTTTAAATTCTTGTTTTATCTCATTAATCAGAATTTCCTCATTTATGATCTTTGTATTTTTCTTTATTATTTTCAGAATTTTGGACAGAAAAATTTTATTGTCGTTTTTTGGTATGTTATATTTTGCCATTTCGAGATAATCTTCCTGCTTTAACAGCGGATTTATCTTTACCACGGGAATTTTATACTTCTCGGTTATATCAAGCGTAGTAAGAATCAAATCTATATTTTTGTAGTTTTTCAGTGCATCTTTCAGGAGGTAATAAGGGAGCACATCTACTATATCCACATTATAATGTTCTTTTATACTCTGTTCGAGAAGCCTTGAGCTTCCATAACCCAAACCGCATACCAGAAGTATTCTTTTCAGATTCTGGTGTGTATTTCTGTCTTTTGATGCCTTGAAATGAAAAGCCAGCAGAGCCAGCTCCTCTTCCGGAAATTCTATTCCAAACATTTTTTCAATGTCTCTGGTTATTATCCTTACTATTTCCAGAATCGGATCTTTGCTTATTATCAATTCCTTAAAAACAGGATTTGTTACTCTTATATTGTTCCTTATTCTGTATATTACCGGTTTCATATGATATATAAGACAGTCTATTAATATTTCATCACTTGTAATATCCAGCTCTATATATTTATTAAACTCATTTACCATCTTTTTGATAAAAACTTCTTCGTGAATCCAGTTTTCCAGATTATTGCTGCTGTATTCATTTGTAGTAATTCCTAAAATAAAATCTGCAAGCTCCAAAATTCTTTCCTTTGGAATTTCAGTATTTTTCAGTTCCTTTATTTTTTTTATTTCCTTTTCTATTACCAGAAATTCTTTTGTTCCCAGAAGAAAACTCTTATTACTGCTCCTTGTATACAGTGACTGTATATTTTTATGATCATCTGTCAGTATTATCAGATATGCATATATAACATAAAATATTTCATCACTGATATTCAGACTGAGATTCTTATGAATATTCAGTATAAATTCTTTTATGCTTTCTTTGTCTTTTATGTTAAAAAGTCCGTCGCATAATTCCGACATGGTTTTTTTATACGAGCTTTCTTTATCCTTTGTATTTACTAAAATAAGAATTCCTTTTAAAAGACCTATTTTATACAGCTCCAGCTTATAAGGCTCTCCTTCCAGTCTGTATCCTTCATTATTTTTATAAGTTACGTCAAAATCTTCCTGTATCATCTCCTTTTTTAAGATTTTCATATCTTTCTTTATTGTTGTCCTTGACACTCTCAGTTTTTCAGAACTTTTGGTAAGATTCAGTCCGGTTTTATCAAAGCATAATATAAACTTCAATATTTCCAGACGCTCTTCCTGTGAAAAAACTTCAATATCATTTAATATTGTATAAATATTTGATATATCCTGTGTATTGTCAAAATACAGTTCTTTCCCGGATTTCTTTATGGGAATTATATGCAGTACCTCCAGAAAATAATTTATATTATCAATGTTATATCTGGCTGCTCTCTCGGAAATACTGTACTTATTACATATTTCTTCATAAGTGGATTTTTTGTTCTTAACAAAAAAATCCAACAATTCCTGTTCTCTGTGATTTAACATGTTTATCACCCTACTATAAAATACCATAATTTTCACAGCATTCAATATAAACTTCCTTTCTCACATTTATGACAAAAAATTACCATTGTACAAAATATAGAAAAATATTAGCTTTTAGAATTTTCATTTCTTTTTGTGAGTGCAAAATTTTATACTATATTTTTTATATTCACCAAAATATTTCAAAATTTATCATTTTTTTATATTTAATTTCTGTAGAAAGTAAAAAACAGATAACCAAAGCTGCGATATCTGTTTTTCTGATTTTATTCATAAAAAAAGCCGGATTCAAAATCCGGCTGATTTCTGGTATAATTGTTTTATGACTAATAAAATAACTATACAGAATAAACTGAAATATATTCTCAGCAATAATATTATACACAACATT
>JAITVW010000175.1 GCA_031285605.1 Fusobacteriales bacterium
GGAACTATTACCGGATCATGTCTTCCTGTTACTTCCAGAGTAGTATTTTCTCCAGTTGCTATATTTACTGTTTTCTGCTTTTTACCGATTGATGCCGGAGGCTTTATTGCCACCTTAAAGTTAACAGGCTCGCCGTTTGTTATTCCTCCTATTATTCCTCCGTTATTATTTGTATATGTTTTAATGTTTTTATCCTCATCAAAATACATTTCATCATTTGCTTCCGAGCCCAGCATTCCTGCTATTGAGAATCCCGCACCAAATTCCAGTCCTTTAACCGCAGGTATAGAGTACATCATTGAAGCCAGTTCGCTTTCCACAGAATTGAAGAACGGATCCCCCACTCCTGCAGGCATTCCTATTACAGAAATCTCTACCGTTCCGCCTACAGAATCACTTTCATCCTTTACTGCTCTTATTTTATTTTCCAGCGGAATTCTTATTTCTTTATTCAGAAAAGGGAGAAATTCCTGTCTCAGGCTTTCAAAAACTTCGGGATTCCTGTCTTTATTTTCAAATTCCCTGTCTTCTGTATCAAAAATACTTTTTATATGTGCGCCTATATATATTCCCTTTTCTTTGAGAATCAGCTTTGCTACTGCCCCTGCAAATACAATCGACGCTGTTATTCTTCCGGAAAAATGACCGCTTCCTCTTATGTCATTAAATCCCTTATATCTCACCAAACCGCTGTAATCAGCATGTCCGGGTCTCATTTTCTGAGCCAGTTCCGAATAATCCTTTGATCTCTGATATGTATTTCTTACTATCATACATAAAGGAGTTCCTGTAGTAAGTTCATTAACATATCCGCTTAGTATCTCAAATTCGTCCTTTTCCATTCTCGGTGTAGAAAATTCTGATTTTCCCGGTGCCCTTCTCTGCATTTCCTCTTTGATAAATTCTAAATCCAGCTTAGTTCCCGCCGGTATTCCGTCTATATTAACACCTATAGCTTTCCCGTGTGATTCTCCGAAAATAGAAATTCTGTAATTTCTACCCCAGTTTGTACTCATTTATTACCTCCTTATTTTTCCTATCAGAATAATCCCGGATTACTTCCGTTTTTTTTCCGTTTCCCAAAATATATTATACTGTTTTCATCCAGAAATTTTGGTGCAGGATAAAATACATTTCCGTTCCCTCTTGCTTCCTGGTATACAAAGTAACTTGGATGATTATACTTCAGATAATTCCCCTTGTTTATCATGCCTTCTATTTCCAGAGCAGACTCTACTATATCCTGCAGTGTCAGGATTCCTCTGGTTTCCTTTGCACATAAAAAGCTGTTTTCCTCTTCTGAAACATCCAGTTTAAAATTATCCATTAAAAATTTTTTATTTATATTCCCTTTGGTACATGAATTTATGTATAAATCCGGTGAATACTGCTCTATTCTCTCTAAAAAGTCTGACTTACAGTTTTTTATCCAGTTTGCCACAAAAAGCAAATCTCTGTAATTATCAGTTTTTTCCCCGAGTGAACATTGATATTGTACTGAGTTTACTATAAGAAACAAATAGATTTCTCCCTCTTTTATTCTGTCAGAAAAAAAGTTTTTCATAGGCCCTTCTACCATTTTTTTCAGATATTTTTTCGTACTGGGATTATTAAGCGGCCGTGCATTGTATCTCCCCTCGGGGTAAAGACTTATATCTATTTTAAATTCATGTATATGAGGACTTTCTATTATAAAGGCTATTACTCCTTTATAATTTTTCCCGCCCAAAAATTTATCGTATAACGGGGCAGGAACAAAAAGATTCTCATAGTCCTTTCTAAAACGAAACTTTATTTCACCGTCTTTTTTATATACTGCCCCGATAAATTCATCAAGTGCCTTCTTTTCTCTGCTTTTTTCCATAAGTGTTTTTAAATTATTCATGTTTTATCCCCTTAAACTAAATAATTTTGCTAATTATTAATTTTATAAATCAAATCAAAACCGTCTTTTATTTTATTTAATGTTTCATCATCCAGTAATCACAGTTTATAACAGGATTTTTTTAATTTATTATAAAATTCCCGAGCTTTTTTTATTTATTTAAATCTGTGTATATAATCTCAAAGCCTCATCAGTATTTTTTTCGTAATCGTAAATAGTATATATATTCGGTTTAACCAAAGAATAATTTATCAAAAACGGATATTCTTTATAAAATGCTTCCATATATGAAACCATCCATTTATAATATTCCATATCTACGCCTGCTGTACCCGGCAATCCGTCATATATATTTTATTAAATTTCTCTGACTTTTCCGCCTATACTTACAAAATCATTCCAGAAGTTCGGATAAGACTTTCTCACAGCACCTGCACCTGTGATAAGAATAGGATTTTTACATTTTATGGAAGCTATTGCCAGTGCCATTGCTACTCTGTGATCATTCCATGAATCTACAGTTACTCCGCCTTCCAGTTCATCTGCACCGTTTATTACCAGAGTATCTCCTTCCTCTCTTACATCAGCCCCGAGTTTGTTTAATTCGGTTCTCATGGAAGTTATTCTGTCTGATTCTTTTATTCTCAAACGTTCGGCATTTATGATTCTTGTTTCACCTTTGCTTAGTGCTGCAAGTACTGTAAGCACCGGAGCTATATCAGGACACTGCGATACATCTATCACGGTTCCCTGTGTTTTTCCCGGAAAAACCTTTATATTTTTATCATTTATTTCAAGATTTGCTCCCATTCTCCGTACTATCTCCACTATTGCCCGGTCACCCTGAAGGGAATCTTTGTACACATTTTTACAGTTTATCTCCTCACCTAATATACCTGCCACTATCCAAAAGGCAGCCTGAGAATAATCCCCTTCCACCATATAGTCAAATCCTTTGTAAGTCTGATTTCCTTTTATAAGAAAACTTTTGTAATCATTGTTCTTTACCTCTATACCTGCCATTTCCAGTATTTTCAGCGTCAGATCAACGTAACCCTTAGACTCCAGAACTCCTTTTATCACAATCTCCGAATCTCCGTCCAATAACGGCAAAGTATATAAAAGACCTGTTATAAACTGTGAGCTTATATTTCCCTCTACCTCAAACGAACCGGCTTTAAGACTGCCTTCTATATATAAAGGAAGCTTTCCGTCAGTAGTTTTATAGCTTATTCCCTGTTTGTCAAATATCTTATAATATGTATCAAAAGGTCTTTCTATGAGTTTCCCTTTTCCGTCGATTGTAAGCTGACCGTTATTTCGGCTTAAAGCAATTGGAATTATGAATCTTATTGTAGACCCTGACTCATTACACTGGATATAGTTATTTTCTATTGTTACATTTCCTTTATTTCCTGTTATTTTCAGGTAATCCTCCCCCTGCTCTGTTACTGCCCCGAAATTTTTCATTATATCTGTTGTTGTCTGAATATCTACAGAAAAATTT
Organism: Fusobacteriales bacterium; assembly: GCA_031285605.1. Lineage (GTDB taxonomy): Bacteria > Fusobacteriota > Fusobacteriia > Fusobacteriales > Leptotrichiaceae > Sebaldella. The sequence continues at coordinate 3,393 of JAITVW010000175.1, forward strand.
AGATTCCCTATACGGCTTTCACCGTCAGCAAGTGCCGCTGCTATTACTGCCCTGTGAGAATAACTTTTTGACGGCGGTATATTAATCTCTCCTTTTAATTTTGTGGGTATAATCTTTATCTCCAAGCTTTTTCCTCCGTTTTTATCTGTTTTCATAAAGAAAATCATACATTTTATTTTCTTTTATTTTTACTATTTTATATTTTCCGATTTTTTCTATCATTACAAAATTTACTTCGCCCTTTTTATTCTTTTTATCTCTTTTCATTATTTTGATGACATCTTCTCTGTTATATTTATCTTCCACCGGCAGATTCAGCTGCATAAGAAGTCTTTTTACCCTTTCAAGAGAACCCTTTTCTGTTATTCCTTCTTTCTCGCCTGTTTCCAGTATTTCTGCCATTCCCAAAGAAACTGCCTCCCCATGTGTATATTTTTCATAATTATAATATTGCTCCAGTCCATGACCGACAGTGTGTCCAAAATTCAATATCATTCTAAGTCCATGCTCTTTTTCATCTTCCTCCACTACTTCTCTTTTTATATCACATGATCTGAATAAAATATCCTCAATATGCTCCATTACCTCGTTTCTGCTTTTCAATGATTCCAAAAGCGAAAATAAATTTTCATCATATATGCAGCCGTATTTTACCACTTCCGCAAGACCGTCAAAAAAATATCTGTCTGTAAGAGTTTTTAAAACAGATGTATCAATCAGTACTATTTTAGGCTGATTAAAAGCACCTACAAGATTTTTCCCCTCTTCCAGATCTACGCCTACTTTTCCGCCGACACTGCTGTCTACCTGTGACAGTAATGTAGTGGGAATCTGAATAAACGGAACCCCTCTCATATAAGTAGCCGCTGCAAATCCTGCTATATCACCCGTTACTCCCCCTCCAAATGCAACCACAAGATCATCTCTGGAAAGAGAGCTGTTTATCATTGCCTTATAGATTTTGGCTACATTATCCAAAGTTTTGGATTTTTCACCGGCTTTCAGAATATAAAAAGTGAAATCATAGTCTTCCAGTACGCTTTCCAACTGTTCTCTATAATATTTCTCTACATTATTGTCTGTTATTATAAATAATTTTTTTCCTTTATAAACTCTCTTTATATATTCCGGAAGATTCTTCAGCAGACCACTGCCAAAAAGAATATCATAAGAATTTTCTCCCAGATTAACGTGCAGTTCTCTCATTCTTTCACAACTCCAAATCTTTTTGCAAATACTTTATCCACATAAACCGATTTATATTCCTCGGCTAATATATCCATTAATATCAAATCATATCTGTTTCCGTTTATTTCCAGTGCTTTTCTTAGTTTTCCGGCAATTTTAAATCCTGCTTTTTCATAAAGCTTTATTCCCGGAACATTGAACTCATAGACTTTCAGATAAACATTTTTTATGTTTAGAATATTAAACGTAAAATCCAGTAAAAGTTCAATCGCCTCTTTACCATATCCCTGCTTCCAATATGTTTTATTACCTATAATAATTCCCAGTTCCGCAGTTCTATGCAAAAAATCCACGTCGTTCAGCCCTGTGTTTCCTATAAGCTCATTTGTCTGATTCAGTCTTATTGCAAAGTTATATTCTTTTTTCAGTTCTGCCAGCGCAGCACTCTCAGCTTCCACATCTACAATTCTGCTGTATAGAGTAGTAGAGACTGTTACTTCAAAATCATTCAGCCAGTTTGTATACTTAGGCACGTCCTCCATGCTTATCGGACTAAGGTAACATCTTTCCCCAATAACTTTTTTATAAAATTCAGCCATAAAATATTAACCTCCATAATTGTCCAAGATAATGACTTACGATTTTATTATATCACAAAATCCGTACTGTTTAAAAATTTTATCCCTGATTATTTCAAAAGTTTCCGGCACACAGCCCTGTCTCAAAAGCCGCTGTCTAACTCCCTGAAATACGTTTTTTGGAAATCAGGTAATCTGTTCCCTTCTTCTCGATGATTCCCTAAATTCCTTTTTCAGAGTTTCTATATCTTCACTCTTAACTGCTTCTTTCAAAACATCAAGTCTTTTTTCAAATTTTTCTATCATAAAAAGCAGATTATCTTTATTTCCCAAAAATAATTCAGCCCATAAATCCTCATTTATTTTTGCTATTCTTGTTAAATCCCTGTAACTGTCCCCTATAAATTTATTGGTATCGTACTTATTATCATCACTGTTTATCAGTGAAACAGCTATAGCGTGTGTAAGCTGGCTTGTAAAAGCTATTATTTCATCGTGTTCTTCCGTATCCAGAAAACTAATATTCTTAAATCCCAGCTTTTCTGTTATTTCCTTCATCAGATTAATGTTTTTTTCTTTATTGTCAGATTTTATAAGAATATAATTGGCATTTTTGAATACACTGCTGTCAGCATAGTCTATTCCTCTTTTTTCTCTTCCGGCCATGGGATGCCCTAAAATAAAATCTATGTCTTTCCTCAGTTTGGGCTTTACCTCTCGGAGAACCTTTCCTTTTATACCGGTTACATCTGTAATAATGCTGTTTTCTTTAAAGTATTCATTATTTTCCAGTATAAATGTCTCAAGCAGCTCCGGATATAATGAAATTATTACAAGATCGGTTTCAGGAAGAGGAATTTTTCCATTTTCAAACGCTTCATCCACTATTCCGGATTTTTTTGCTTTTTTCAAGGTTTCTAAATTATTGTCTATTCCGTATACTTTTGCTGCACCGGCCTTTTTCAGCCCTTCGGCGAACGAACCGCCGACAACTCCCAATCCCGCTACAGTTATGGTAATATCTTCCAGTCTCATTCTTTCTCCTGTCCTGTATATATATTTTTACCTCCCTCAAAAAAAATATTTAATGAGAGAGGTATCCTAAAAATTTAAAAGAATTTTTTACCAAAAATTTCTGCTACTTTCTGAACTTCTGTCATCAGCTCTTCAAATTTTTCCGGTTTTAATGACTGCGGTCCGTCTGAAAAAGCT
>JAITVW010000179.1 GCA_031285605.1 Fusobacteriales bacterium
ATTACCGTTGAAACAATTAAAAGGGAGTATAATTCATACAGACAGAGGAAGTGGTATTAAGCCGATATTTTAGACACATTTTTCTTGATAAAAATTTCTAGTTTTTTCTTGACTTTTTATAACTGGTCTTTTTCTTTTTCCGGTTGTAAACTATTTCACCACACTAAATAGTTTATAACCTTACATAAACCGGGAACAAGAAATATTGAATTCTATTGAATATAAGCTGGATAATGGATTTGTAGAGGGCTATAATAATAAAATAAAGGTAATAAAAAGAGTCTCTTACGGGAAAAATTTAATATACTGAAAAAACTAATTCAATTGAATTTTTCATATAATGTTGATTGTTTTTTGACAACACTTATTGATATAGAACCAAATAAAAAAATCAACATTTAAACAAGAAAAATTGTTTTTCTACGAAGTAAAAACCGGTTTGACAAATTTTTATTTCATGGTATACTTTAATAAATAATTTTAATAATCAGGTGTTTAAGAAACTTAATAAGGAAGCCGGTTTGAATCCGGCACAGCCCCCACTACTGTGAAGCTGACGAAAGCATATTACCACTGGAAGTTTTTTCGGGAAGGATGTTAGTAGGATGAAGCTAGTCAGGAGACTTGCCTGTTATTATTTATTTAAATTTTCTGGGAAGGGAAAATTTAATATACTATTAGAGAGATATATAAATCAATGAAGATTTAATTTCTGTGTATCGTTTTGGTTCGGTATACAGCGGTTTTATTTCTTAAATATTGTATATTAAATTCAGCTTCTTGCTGATTTTTTTGTTTTTATGACTAAAAATAAAAAAATTCGGGGATATTTTCCGGCAGGGAGCAGAAAATAAAACACAATTGAATAAGAAAGAAGGATTGATCAGAATGAAAGCAGTAATGATAGTAGGGCACGGCAGCCGTTCCCTGAAATCACAGGAAGAATTCAAAAAAATAATCGAGATCATGAAACAAAAATTGGCTCATACAAAGGTGTATGGTACAAACATGGAATTAGCAGAACCACTGATGGAGGACACTATTGACGAAATAGTAAATGAAAACAGCGGGCTTGGCGAAATTGTTGTTGTACCATTTTTTTTGTTTGAGGGAATGCATATAAGGAAGGATATTCCTGAAAAATTAGATGAGTTCAGGAAAAAATATCCGGATATAAAAATAACGTTCGGAAGACCGCTTGGAGCAGATCCGGTGATAGCAGAGGTATTAACGGCAAGAGTAAATGAAATGCTCTAATATTAATATACGCATGATAAAAACATAAGGAGGAAAAATGAAAAATAAGAGTAGAATATATTTGATTGCATCAGCATTTTTAATATTATCAGTGAGCAGTTATTCAATGCATATTATGGAAGGATATCTGCCGGTGAAATGGGCAGTGTTCTGGTTTGTACTGTGTGTTCCATTCTGGATTTACGGGCTTGTAAAATTACAGAAAGAAGCAAAAGGTAATGTGGAAGAAAAATTGACACTGGCACTTGCAGGAGCGTTTATTTTTGTTCTTTCCGCATTAAAAATACCGTCAGTAACAGGAAGTTCGTCACATCCTACCGGTGTAGGACTGTCTGCCATATTATTCGGACCGTTTATTACATCAATACTGGGAACTATAGCACTTATCTTTCAGGCAGTGCTGCTTGCACACGGAGGGCTTACTACACTCGGGGCAAATGCATTTTCCATGGCAGCGGCAGGACCTTTGGTATCATATGGTATTTACAGACTTTTGAAAAATAGGAATAAATCCCTTGCTGTATTTCTTGCGGCTTCACTGGGAAATCTGAGTACATATGTAATAACTTCGTTTCAGCTGGCCCTTGCGAATCCTTCGATAGATGGAGGAATAACAGCATCATTTGTGAAATTTGCCATGATATTTGCTGTAACACAGATTCCTTTGGCAGTAATAGAAGGACTTCTGACTAACGTAGTAATGAATTTACTTGAAAAATATAATATAAAGCAAGGGGTGAAGGTATAAATGAAACTTTTAAAAAATAATACAGCATTAATCTGCCTTGTAATAGCTATCGGAACAGCACCTTTGATGCTGGTGAAAAATTCCGAATTCGGCGGTGCAGACGGGAAGGCCGAGGAATTAATAACTGAAATAAATCCCGGGTATGAGCCTTGGGCAGAAAGCCTTATAAAGCCTCCCGGCGGAGAAACGGAAAGTCTTCTGTTTGCTCTGCAGGCAGCACTTGGAGCAGGAGTAGTATGCTACATTCTGGGATATTTCAAAGGCAGAGCTAAGAATGCTGATAGATAGAATATCTTACGCCAATTCTCTCAAGGATGTTAATCCTCTTGAAAAATTTATTTTATCGGCGGGAGTACTGGTATTCTTATTAATAACAAAGGAAAAAACAGTTTTTATAATGAATTTTGTTATATTTAATTTTATTATTTTATTTATTATGAAGGTAAGTGCAGGAAATCTTTTAAAGCTGTATTTAATTCCTGTGGTATTTATATTGACTACGCTTATTCCCATGTTTTTAATAAAAGGAGATATAACAATGCTCCTGCTGAGAGCATTTGCATCTCTTTCTGCCGCATATTTTCTGGTGTGTTCCACGCCGGCAGCAGATTTGGATTATATTTTTGAAAAGCTGAAATTCCCGAAAATTTTTAGAGAGCTGTTTTTGCTGATTTACAGATATATTTTTGTCTTATTTGATATAAAGGATCAGA
>JAITVW010000193.1 GCA_031285605.1 Fusobacteriales bacterium
CTGTCCGGATTCAAAGTGAAAGAATGCTGTACCGGTCAAAATACCGGAAAGGGTTATATATGAAAATCGGAATAAATCTACAGGATATAAAACAGAGAAATCTTAAGGCGATATTAAGAGTAGTAAACAAACACGGTCAGATACCAAAAAAAGAAATAGCAGAGGTTCTCGGAATGACGCCGATGACTATTTCTAATATTGCCAATGAGATGATAGATGAGGGAATATTAAAAACAATAGGGAAGAAAGAAGAGAAAAATATAGGAAGAAAAAAAATTCTGATAGGTATAAATTATGAATATAAAAAAGTAATCGGAATATATATATACAGGAATGATGAGTTCATAAAGGCAAAAACCGGAATAACATATCTTAATTCCGAAACTATAGATGAAATAAATCTGAAATATAAGAAGGACGAAGATCCGGCATATATTTTTCAGGATATTTCAAAAAGTATAAAAGAAAAACTAAAAAAATTAAAAATCAATAAGAATGAAATTCTTGGGATAGGAATATCTATTGTAGGTATAGTTGATCAGGAAAACGGGATAAGCGTAAATGCACAAGGCTTATGGAGAAATAAAATAGAAGTGGCACAGGCATTCAAAGAGAATTTCGATATTCCTGTTCATGTGGTTAATAATATACATTCATATTTTCTTGCATATAAATTGTTTGAAAATATGCAGACAGATAACGGAAACTATATTTTTCTGAAGTATGGAACAGGAATAGGTTCGGCTCTTATAATGAACAATGAAATACAGGACGGAATTCATTTCAGCGCCGGGAAATTATCACATATAAGAGTGGAATCGCCTGCCATAGTAAAATGTCCGTGCGGTGATATAAACTGTCTTGATGCGGTGGTAAATTTTTACAGAATTATAAACGAAGTAAAAGAGGTATATTCTGAGGAAGTAACACCTGTATTATATGAAAAAACAAACGGGATAGAGGAAAATATAAATATAGAACATATATTTTATGCTTATTCACTGGGAGAAGTGATGATAAAAGAAGTACTGGAAAGAAAGTATTATGCCATAGCTTCCGTACTGGTGGATATAGTAAAATTCATTGATCCTGACAGGGTTTTTATTACAGGTTACGGCTTTACCAACGAAACGCTGAACAGGCTGTTTTTTGATTATGTTTATGAACTGAGCAACAGAAAAATAAGCAGAGAAATATTTGTGAAAAGTGAGATATACAAAATACCGCAGTATATAGGTGCAGTAGCTCTTATTCTGGAGAAGGAATTCTATAATTGATAATACGGCAGTTTTGTATTTAGTGGAAGAAAGGCGGATAAGCTGTCTCTTTCTGAATTATAAACGAGGCTGTTGTACTCAGGAGACGAAATGCTATATTTTATTTTATCGTTAGTGACTTCCACATTGGGAAGTCTGATAGGAATAGGAGGAGGGGTAATATTAAGACCTTCCTTAAAATTACTGGGGGAAAGCGCAAAATCAGCAGCGGCTCTTTCCACTTTTACGGTTTTTATAATGGCTGTTATCAGTGTTTATAAATATAATAAAAGTAAAAAGATAGATTTTAGAACAGGTATAAAAGCAGGACTGTTTATGGTACCCGGAAGCTATATAGGAACATTTGCAATTGCTTATGTGACTGAAAGTTTTATAAATTTTACATATTTATTTGTTTTGTTTATTCTGATATGTCTAATGTTTTTCAAGGAAAAAATACATAAAATAGAAATGAATTATTTTTTTAAGCTGATAATTTCTATTGTAATTGGATTTTGTGCAGGAATTCTGGGAATAGGCGGAGGACCTTTTCTTATACCTCTTTTGATATTTGTATTTCATACAGAAATAAAAAATATTCCCGGAACAAGTGTATTTATAGTATTTATAAGCTCATTGTCCAGTCTGATACAGCATATGGCTGACAGTAATATTGACTATATAAAGGCTCTTCCTCTGGCAGCAGCGGCTGTAACCGGTTCTGTTATCGGAACAAGGTTAAACAGAAAAACAGATGAAAAAACAGTAATAAATTTATATAATATTATAATGATAATATTGTTTTTAAGTAGTCTGGCAGCTTCGGCACTTAATCTGTAGATGTTTACAGCGGATACAATTAAGAAGGAAATCAGGATTTTTGTGAAAAATGAAAAAAGATACTAAAATACAGCCGGATAATGAGGTGACATGATGTGGTGAATGTCAGCCGGCAATAAAATTATGTAAATTAGAAATTTATTGGTTATTTTTAAAAATAGGCTAAACTGGAAATTAGTTTTATAATGAAAATATTTGATATAAAAATTTTTATTGACAAAATAAAAAGTATGTAGTATAGTATCTAATAGAAAATATCATCAAGAGGAACTGAGAGACAGGCTCTGTGACGTTCCAGCAACCTACGTAAATCGTGTGGTGCTAATTCCTGAAAGATGAAAATGAGTTATCTTCAATTTTGCTTTCGGGATTGAAGATTTTTTTATTTCCGAGAAAACTTAACAGAAAATAACAGGTAAACGGGCTGTATTTTCTTAATATAACATTGATGATATCCCGATAAAAACTATATACTCAAGGAGGACAGTAAAAATGTCAAAAAATTT
>JAITVW010000238.1 GCA_031285605.1 Fusobacteriales bacterium
AAAGGAAATAAAAATGGCATTGAAGAAATAATCAGACAGAATTTCATTACTGATAACTTAAATATCAATATTAAAACCCTTTTCCCGAATGAAATTAATTATTCAGAATTTCATAACGGAAAAAGGAAAATTTATAATATCTGATAAAAAAATATCTGTAAAGCTTCTTCTTTTATTGCCGGAAATTACACAGATTATAATACCTGTTACAAAAATAAACAGCGTATAAAATGAGAGATTAAGTAATTATCATTTTTTACTTTTATTTCTTCTATTGCTGTTTTTTTATCTGTTAATAGTCATTTTTTCTGTATCATTTTAAAATTACTATTCAAAATATATGATTCTTCCTCGTTCATATAATCTGTACAAAAAAAAGAGGCTCTTTGTTGCTGACCTCTTTTGTTCTGCCGGTTTCCCGGAATTTTCTGTACACTTTTATTAAATTATTTAAAAACGAATCAAAACTTTGAATTTCACGTTTTTTAATTTTTCAATTTACTGTAATTTCATGATTATACAATCTGAAATTTCTCTCCTTCATATATCCTTAAGTAGTTACTCCTTCATATTTCTTTTACTGCATTTATTAATTTGGCTGTAACTGTTCCGGTATAAAATTTTTTATCCATATACATATTTTCCTGCAATTATCTACATCTATTAATTCCAGCCATTCCTTTGTTCCCAAAAGACTTTCCCTTAATTTGGCTTTTTCTTCGGATAATTTCATGCCGAACTGTTCAGCCAGCGATATTTTCATTGCTTCTGTAGATATATCATCTAACTCTTCATAAATTTTCTCCTCAATTATGGAAAATACATAATTTTCTATTGATTCAGCCAGTCTCAGGCTTTCCTGATTATCAAGCTTATATTTCTTAGTTACGCCATCTATATTTTTTGCTGTTAAATCTAACATTCTTTTTACCAAAGTATTACTTAAAACTTCTTTTGTGTTCCATAACTTCAATACATCTTTTTTTACGTCTATCAAAGCTTTTTGTTCATTTGTCATCGTAATCACTTCCATTCCAGTATATATTGATTTTATTAAGTCGTTACACTAACATGTTAATATATAAAAGATTTTTCAGATTAAATTTACACAACATTACATATCTAATATTACACAAAGTCTCCTTTTTACCATTTTACACCTTACTCGGCTATTTGTCAAACAAAATTACAACGATAAAATTTAATGTTGTAATATTACATACACTTTTATATATTAAACTTTATTCTTGAAATATTTTATTATTTTTTTATAATATTTTGTATTTTTTCATTTTTAAGGTTATAATAAAAATATCATATTATTTTATAAGGAGTGTTTTATATATGAAGATAAAGGCAGAAAAATTAAAAAAACTTGGTAAAACTTTAAAAGAACTTCGAATACAAAATAATTTGTCTTTTAGAGAAGTTGATAAACTTACCGGTGTGGATATCTCTACAATAAGCCGGCTTGAGGAAGCTAAAGGACACAGAATTAATGCTTTGATTCTGAATAAACTTGCCAAAGTGTATAATGTTAATCCTGTTTCGCTCCTTATGATTATTAATTATGTCAATGAAAACGATATAAAGCAATATCTTGACATTACTGAAAGTGAAGCCAGTTCGATAAATAATAACGAAATAGAAATTCTGAATGAAAATAACAATTCATATCACCCGAAAAGATTTATGAAGCTGCCCGATATCACTAAATGCAAAGCTGTTCAAATCTGCAGCCGGATCTTTTTATACGATGATTCCTGCCCGGCTAATAATGATCTTGGTATTTTTCGCATTAATGATAAAATTACTGTGGCTTTTTACTATTCTTTGAATGACACTGTTACTCTCAAGGATTTTTTTACTGACTTTATTTCTATGAGAAAAAAAGATTCATTTTCAATAATTGGAAAAATTAAAAGTGTTGTAGATATTTCTCTAATATAATAATCAGCGCACTTTTACAATACGAAAGGAACATACAGGAGATGTAAAATCTCCTGTCTTTCATGTAACAAACATGCTGAATAACATTTTTTAAAGTATTTATATTTAATTTTCTCTCCGGTTCTCTATAAGTCTCTTATCTATTCTGTCTATTTCTTAATTTATATAAAAAGTTTTTACCTGTTATTGTAATATATTAAATTAAAAAATTTCCCCACCTCTCTTTATTAATTCATGGTATAATTTTAATATTTTTGTCTTAGTATTTATTTTGATATCTATTATATTTGTATATGAAAACTTAGAGTCGAAAAAAGATAATAAAAAAAAGACTGTACTAAAATATTTCTTTTACATTTAAGCCTGCTAAACACTGTGTTTTTGTAAATCTTACAATATTTTACCGTCAAATTTTTTATCTTAATACAGCCTCTTTTATTACTAATGAATAAAATAAAACTCAAAAATATCAGGATTTCATGTTATTATATTCGTTATTATAAGATTTATTTTCTCTCCGATTATTTTTAAATCTCTATGTTCCATCCGGTTTATTTTCATATTTTCAAATC
>JAITVW010000062.1 GCA_031285605.1 Fusobacteriales bacterium
GTAGAAGATAGCAATAAACTAGCGATATTAACAGAAGTTAATATTAATACTCCATTTTTAAAAGATGAAAAATACAGAATTAAGGCTGTTTCTATAACAGGAACTGACAAACATGTCAATGAAGAGATAAAAAAAATTGGAAAAGACTATGATTATGCTAGAATTATTAATGGTGACATAATTGCTGAAACTGAATCACACTCTGTTGGAAGAGGGGCATTTAAAACGTCAAATCCTAGTAATGTTTGTAGGATAACTGTACAATTTTATGAGAAAAGATAAAGAAAGAATAGATTAATTAAAATTTCAGAAAGGAGTTTTCATGAATAAAAAAAGTATGCCAAATTTTAGTAAATTTTGCAAAGAAAATAATTTACCAGAAGTAGAGATAATTAAAGTAATGGAGATATATTCCATGAAGAAAGAGTTTGATTGCAATGATATATTAAAAGACTTTGAAAAGTAGATTTAGGGAGACAAATGGTCAAACAAATCTTTTTATCTTTTTTTAAAGAGGAAAAATATCAAATAGTAATTGCTAAGACTTTAGAATCTTATGCTATTACAATGAATGAGCATCTTCCGGTAGAGGTAAAAGATATATATAAGGAATTTTGTAAAAATGGTATTATTGAAACTATAATTGTGCCAATGAATTTTAATTTAGATAAATTTATAGAAAATATTTATGGATTAACAGAAATATTTGAAGTAGGGAGCACTTTTACAATTAGAGATATAATAGCTAAACGTTTCTATAAAAAAATTCATCCAAACATAATGCTGGAAATAATTAATAAATTTGAAGAAAAAATAAGTAATCAAAATCCAGTTACAATAAAAAAAATAGGAGAAAAGTATAAAAAATCTAAATAAATACATTGATCAAGTGTTTGAAAAGAGAAAATCTAAAATTTCTAAGAAAACAATAGTATATCCAAAATAACGTTAAAAAACCTATAACTTTTTTTACAGTATAAAAGAGGTATATTTTTATGTAAAAAAGTCTTGATTCTCTATTGGTGTTAGTATAAAATACAGAAGAGAATATATAATATATATATTTGTAAAACTTACAATTTCTGCCATGTTGAGAATTTCAAGATAAATTCAGTATTGAAAAAAAGCTAAAAATAATTTAGACTTTATAATAGAAATAAAAAAATCGGAGGGAAAACGTGAATTTATATTTGAGTAATAACAGTGGTATTTTGGAAGTAGTTACAGGCAGTATGTTTTCAGGTAAAAGTGAGGAATTAATCAGAAGACTGAGAAGGGCAAAGTATGCAAAACAAAAGACAGCTGTGTTCAAGCCTGCTATAGATAAAAGATATGAGGGCGATGATGTAAATATAGTTTCACACAGCCAGAACAAAATAGAAGCAATACTTGCAAAGGATGTAAGTGTAATGGAGGAATATCTGGAGAATAATCCTGATATTCAGGTAATAGGAATAGATGAAGCACAGTTTTTCGGAGAAGATGTGGCAGTATTCTGTGAAAAATGCGTAAAACTTGGAAAAAGGGTTGTTGTGGCAGGTCTTGATATGAACTTTCGTGGGGAGCCTTACGAGCCGATGCCGAGACTAATGGCAACTGCCGACTATGTGGATAAATTTCATGCAATATGCACAGTATGCGGGAATCCTGCTTATGTGACACAGAGAATTATTAACGGCGAGCCGGCGTATTATGATGATCCTGTTCTTTTTGTGGGAACAACAGAGAGCTATGAAGCCAGATGCCGAAGACATCATATAGTAAAATACAGGGATAAAAAAGAAACAAAAATATATTTTGTAGTGGGAACTGATATAAATGTAGGAAAAGAGCATGCAGAAAATGAATATATTTTTGAAAATAAAAACAAACAGTCTATGAAAATATTAAAAATTAATAATGTGGAAGATATTCTTGATCTTGTGCAGCTCAGAAGAGATATAAAAGAAGCAGCACAGAATCACGATGTAACAGTTATAAGGGTAATAGGCGGGATTCTCTATCCGCTTAAAGAAGAGTACAATCTTCTGAATCTTATGATTGAATACAGAAAAGAATCTGAAGTTATAGTAGTGGCGGAAAATCGTGAAGGGATTCTTAATCATGTTTATCTGATTATAGATGTGCTTCACAGAAATAATATCAATGTAAAAGAAGTAATATATGTAAATAAAAATATAGAAAATACCGAAGAAACAGCTAATATCTCAAGAGTTTTGCAAAGACTGAAAATACCTTTCAGATATTTATAGCAGAAAAGAGAAGGACATGAAGAAGATAAACAGCAGAAAAAGATTGAAAATAAGGGAATTAATTTATCTGATTTTAGGAGCCTGTATTTTTACAGGGCTTCTTTTTATAAGTATGAAAAATATTTTCTGGTTTGCGGGATATACAGTGTTATGTATTTCTTTTGTTATTTATGCTGTTTATGAAAACAGTACTTTTCATATAAAGGATCTGGTAATAGAATCTGATAAAATTTCTTCGGATTTTGAAAATATGAAAATCATCTTTTTTACAGATATTCAGATGGATTATTTTTATACTAAAAACAGAAAAAGGATAAGAAAAATAGTAAATTTTATTAATCGGGAAAAACCGGATGTGATTTTATTCGGCGGTGATTATATTAATAAAGCCGGAGGGACAGAAGCAGTATTTGAAGAGCTGAAATTACTGAAAGCTGAAAAAGGTATTTATACTGTTTACGGAAATCATGATTATTACGATTACAAAAAAATAACTTTCAGGCTGAAAGACTTGGGAATACATATATTGAAAAATGACAGCGTTAAGCTGGTAACAGAAAACGGAACTATTATTATCGCAGGAATAGATGATTATCTGAAAGGCGAGCCTGATATAGAAAAGGCTTTAGAGAATTCCGGCGAAAATTTTACAGTTTTACTGTGCCATAATCCTGACTATTTTGAAATAATGCCGAAAGAGTCAAAAGAAAAAGCAGATATTACATTGTCAGGACATACTCACGGCGGACAGCTGAATTTATTAGGTTTTGTCCCTTTTATTCCGTCAAGATACGGAAGTAAATACAGATATGGCCTGAAAGAAACAGAGGACGGCAGAATATATATCAGTTCCGGTCTTGGAGGAGTTGTTTTTCCGATGAGATTTATGGCAAAACCCGAGATAGTGAATTTGATATTAAGAAAAAAGTAAGCCCTGGTAATTGGAGAATAAGACAGAATTTTGATTTCAGCAGTGTAATAATGATGGAAAATAAAAAACAGCAGTGAAGCTTGAAGTAATTCAAACCCTGCTGTTTTTTATTATAACGAATTATTTATAAACATCTGTAGAAAGGTATTTCTCACCGCCATCGGGAGAAATTGCGAGTACTTTTTTTCCTTTACCAAGTTTTTTAGCTGTTTCATAGGCTGCTGCGACAGCCGCTCCGGAAGAAATTCCAAGAAACAGTGCATTTTGTCTGGAAATAACACGGCAAAATTCAAAAGCCCTGTCATTTGAAATTTTGATAATTTCATCAATAACTGATAAATCTAAAATTTTTGGGATAAAGCCGGCTCCGATACCCTGAAGCTTGTGCTTTCCGGGTTTTTCTCCGGAAAGAACAGCAGAATCAGCCGGTTCTACAGCAATAATTTTTATATCAGGATTAAATTCTTTAAGTTTTTTTCCTGTTCCGGTAATTGTGCCGCCTGTACCTACTCCGGATACAAAGGCATCCAGATCAGGCAGGTCTTTGATAATTTCCTCACCTGTGGTTTTGTAATACATTTCTGGATTTGCAGAATTTTCAAATTGCTGCGGCATAAAATAATCAGGATTGTTTTTTAGGAGTTCTTCGGCTTTTTCAATAGCGCCTTTCATTCCTTTTGAGCCGTCGGTCAGCACAAGT
>JAITVW010000069.1 GCA_031285605.1 Fusobacteriales bacterium
ACAAGGATGTTTTTGCCCATACCGTATCAGTAGTAAAAAATACTCAAAAAGACCTTCTTACACGTATTACAGCTCTTTTTCACGATATAGGCAAACCTAATACGCATTCAATTGATAAAAACGGAATTTCGCACTATTACGGGCACGAGAATAACAGTGCCGAAATTGCTTCGGCGGCTCTCAGAAGATTAAAATTTCCAAATGACTTTATAAGAGATGCAGACGTTTTAATCAGAAACCATATGATAGTTTTTGAAAAACCGGGAACCAAAGCAATAAAAAAATTTATCTGCAAAGTAGGAATTGAAAATTTAGATAAAATATTTGATCATTTTTATGCTGATATCAGTTCAAAAAAAGCTCCTGTTGATTATTCTCCGATAGATTCTTTAAAATCTAAAGTAGCTGAAATCATTGATAAAAACGAAAATATTGAAAAACAGGACTTAGAAATCAACGGTAATGATATGTTGGCATTAAAAATTCAACAAAAGCAGATCAGTAAGATTAAAAATGAAATTTATGAAAAAGTTCTGGACGGTGATCTTGAAAACAATAAAAAGAATATTGTAAATTACATTATGAATACAAAAGGAATCAATGAAGAACTTCAGGAAACAAAATCTTCAGGAGCCATTGTTTACAAAGTTGAGGAAAATGAAATCAAATATCTTCTGATTATGCTTATAAGGGGAAAC
This sequence comes from Fusobacteriales bacterium, assembly GCA_031285605.1. Classification (GTDB taxonomy): domain Bacteria; phylum Fusobacteriota; class Fusobacteriia; order Fusobacteriales; family Leptotrichiaceae; genus Sebaldella. The sequence goes on from JAITVW010000069.1 coordinate 699, forward strand.
TGGGGATTTCCCAAAGGACACTTTGAAGGAGAAGAAACAGAGAAAGAAACAGCGGTACGTGAAATTTTTGAGGAAACAGGCCTGAATGTAAAATTTCATGATGATTTCCGGGAACCCATACAATATTTTCCTGCACCGTTTATATTCAAAACAGTAATATATTTTCTTGCAGAGGCAGTTACGGATAACGTAAAAATTCAGACAGATGAGGTAGCAGAATATAAATGGGCAGCTTATGATGAAGCTGCTAAATTAATAACTTACAGACTGCAAAAGAAAATTTTGAAAAAAGCTAATGATATATTATCAAATGAATTAAAACAAATATAAAATTCTAAATTACAAAGGAGGGAGAAAATATGAGTGCCGGTGATTTTTCGTTAGATCATATGCCCTATGAGGCACCTATTTTGGGCTATGGAATATTGGTGTTAATATTTGTTTTTCTTACTGTAAATTATTTATTATTCAAACTTATAGGTTTTATGCTGCGGATTGATACAAGAACCGGAAATGATCCTTCAAAGATTGTTTATCTGCTTTCATTTATAGTATCATCTGTACTGACATTCCTGATTATATATCCTATACTGAAAAAAACTGTACTATAAAATACGGAGGTAAAAATGAAATATATCGGCGCTCATGTCAGTGCATCAGGAGGAGTCTCAAAGGCACCAATAAATGCCAAAAATATAAATTCCAGAGCATTCGGTCTTTTTGTCAAAAACCAAAAAAGATGGGAGGCAAAACCGCTGGAAAGCTCGGAAATCGAAAAATTTAAAAATGAAATAAATGAACTTGATTATAATGTAAAGCATATTCTTCCTCATGCCGGGTATCTCATTAACCTTGGAAATCCGGAACCGGAAAAAAGAGAAAAATCTTATAATTCCATGATTGATGAAGCCCGCAGATGTGAGCAGCTCGGACTGACTTTAATTAACGTACATCCGGGAAGCCATTTAAAAATAATTACAGAGGAAGAATGCATAGAACTTATTGCTGATTCTATCAATAATGTACATGCTCATACGGACTTTATAAACATTGTTCTGGAAAACACTGCCGGAATGGGCAGCAACATGGGTTATAAATTTGAACATCTGAGGGACATAATATCGCTTATCAAAAATCAAAGCAGAGTAGGAGTATGCATTGATACCTGTCATGCTTTTGCAGCCGGATATGATTTAAGAACTGAAGAAGCATACAAGAATACAATGGATGCTTTTGAGAATACAGTAGGCTTTAAGTATCTAAATGGGATTCATCTGAATGATTCCATGTATGATCTTGGACTGAAAAAAGACAGGCATGAAAGCCTTTTGAAAGGAAAACTTGGTGAAGAATGTTTCCGGCTTATTATGAATGACAAAAGACTTGATGACATACCAATAATACTGGAAACTATAGATGAGACACTATGGACAAAAGAGATAGAATTTTTATACTCTTTAAGTAAAAATCAATTTATGGAGAATACAAAATGTCTTTATTAGCAAAAAAGGGAGAAAAAACAGGAATTATCATACCTTATGAACAATATTCCAGTATATTAAAGCATGAAATTCTAACATTTTTCTCCCAAAATCTTGATGAAAAAATTTCTCTGAATGACTATGATAATGCTGTAAATATGACTGAAACGATTTTAAATACAAAGTTTGAACTGCCTTTGCAGTTTAATCGGAGCAATTATAATAATAGTAATTTTCTTATTGTTAATCAAAAAACAAAATTTAAAAACTTTTTTACATATTTGAAAGAAGAGCTGAACAGCTGTGATTCTTTTTGTTTTATCGTAAGTTTTATAAAATTTTCCGGAATACAGCTCCTTATAAACACGCTTGATGAATTAAAAAACAGAGGAATAAAAGGGAAAATAATTACTTCGGTATATTTGAACATAACAGATCCAAAAGCTCTGAGAAAGCTCGCAGAATATAATAATTTGGAAATAAAGATTTATAACAATACACGGGAGAGCTTTCATACAAAAGCTTATTTATTTCATAGAAAAGAATACAGTTCATGTATTATAGGCTCTTCAAATCTAAGCCAGTCCGCTTTGTATTCCGGAGAAGAATGGAATGTGCGTCTGGTCAAAGATAATTATCTGGAAATTTTTGATCAGTCATATGAGCAGTTTGAAAAAATATGGGACAGTAATGAAGCAATAGAATTGAATTCAAAATTTATTGATATGTATGAAAGCTTCAGAAATAAAAGCGGAAATATTGAAACATTTGATTTTAAAAAAGAAGAAACTGAAAAAGAAATATTTATGCCTAATAAAATGCAGTCAGAACTTCTCGAGAAATTAAAACTTACAAGAGAATTCGGGAATAAAAAAGGATTGATTGTATCTGCTACCGGAACCGGTAAAACTTATCTTGCTGCTATGGATATTCTGAAAATGAAGCCCAAGTCATTTTTATTTATAGCACACAGGGAAGAGCTTATAAACAATGCTTTTAATGTCTTTTTAAAAATTCTTCCCTATGATAAAAATGAATATGGCTTTTTTACGGGCAGTAAAAAAAATTATGATAAAAGATTTATGTTTTCTACAATTCAATCTTTATATAAAAATACGGAATGTTTCTCAAAAGATACTTTTGACTATATTATTATAGATGAGTTTCATCATTCAAAAGCTTCTACTTATGAAGCTGTAATTGACTATTTTAATCCTGTTTTTATGTTAGGGCTTACTGCAACTCCTGAAAGAATGGACGGGAAAGACATCTTGGAACTGTGTGATTATAATCTGATTGGAGAAATGGGGCTTCGTGAAGCTCTTGAATATGACCTGCTCTCTCCTTTTCACTATTTCGGAGTAATTGACAATACCGTGGATTATGAGCAGATACCTTTTAGCAACGGAAAATATGATGATAAAATACTTGGTGAAAAATTAAGCATACCAAAAAGAGCAGACTTTATTCATAATAAAATAGAGAAAATAGGTTTTGACGGAAACAGGATAAAATCTATTGCTTTTTGTGCGAATATAAAACATGCAGAGTTTATGAAAGAGCAGTTCATACTGAAAGGTTATATGGCAGAATCAATTACTGCCAAAGACAGCCGGTTGAAAAGAAAAGAAGCAATAAATGCTTTTCAGACAGGGGAAATCGAAATTTTATGTGTTGTGGATATTTTCAATGAAGGTATTGATATACCTGATGTTAATCTTTTATTATTTCTAAGACCTACTATGTCATCCACAATATTTATACAGCAGCTGGGACGAGGACTTAGAAAGGTTAAAAATAAAGATTTTGTAACTATCCTGGATTTTATAGGAAATCATAAAAAGGACTACATAATTACCCAAGCTTTTTCAAAGAATACTCTTAATGAAAAAGACAGACTTTTAAAGGAAGTCAGAAATCAATTTTCCAATATTCCCGGAGCATCCTATATTGAGCTTGACAGAATATGTCAGGACAGAATAATATCCAAAATAGAGAATTATAATAGTTTGAGCAGAGATAATATTGTTTCTGAATATCTTGATTTTAAAAATGAAATTGGAAGAGAAATAGATATTATTGATTTTAAAGATAATACAGAATTGTTCCTAAGACTGAAAAATAAGTTTGGTTCTTTTGTCAAAACGCAGAAATTAATCGAAAAACTGGATTATCATTTTAGTAATAATGAAGAGAAAATCTTTGAGATTTTAGAAAAAAATCTTAGTATAAATTATCCTTATGAAATATTTATTATCTGGCTTTTGCACAGCCTTGACAGAGTTTCTGCCAGTGATGTCATAGAAAAATTTGAGTCTGTATTTTTAGTTAAAATAAATGAAAGAGTGCAGTATAATCTTATTATAAGAGCAATGAAAGAACTAAATGAAAACGATTTGTTTATTTTTAATCCGAAGACTGGTACAATTTCTTTAAAAAGTATTATTTTTACTACGTTCTACAAGAAGCGACTGACTGGTCTAATTGAGCTTTTTATTTTGAAATTTAAGAAAGAAATTGATATAAATGAATTTAATAATAATATCTTAGTTAAATACAAAGAGTATTCCAGAGTAGAACTGCAAATACTGCTTGATTCTAATGCTCAAAAAGGATCGTGGCGTGCCGGTTATTCAGTATCCGGAGAACATATATGTCTGTTTATCACATTAAATAAATCACTTGTATTGAAAGAAGAACTAAAGTATGATAATTATTTTCACAGACAAGATATCGTTCAGTGGATAAGTCAGAACAAAACAAGTCATGATTCTAAAATAGGGCAAATGTATGTGAAACATAAAGAGATGAATATGAAAGTTCATATTTTTATACGGAAAGAGCCTGTTTTGGAAAACGGAACTGCAGCACCTTTTATATATCTGGGAGAATCTGAATATTTCAGCAGTCATGGTGACAAGCCTGTGTATATGTTATGGAAACTGCATTATCCTGTTCCAAACGAGCTGTTTATTGATTTTACAATTTGATAAAGTATTATTAAAAATTAAAGGAGTCCGCAAATGTTAAACACTATTGTCAATTCAGTCGGAATTATTGCCTTTGCCTGTTCGGGAGTTTTCAAAGGTTTAAAGTATAATTTTGATATTTTCGGTATTACTGTTTTAGGAATTATTACTGCCTGCGGCGGCGGAATTATCAGGGATATTTTACTCAACAGAATGCCTGCGGCTATTGCCAAACCACATGATGTATATCTTGCAATTTTTACTTCGTTTATAATATATTTTACCGTAAAAATTCAGGAAAAACGTCTAAATATGAAAACTATAGATAATTCAAGAATATTTATGAGGCTGGTAAAGCTTTCAGATGCACTTGGTCTGGCATTATTTACTATTATTGGTGCCGGTATTGCTGTCAAAAGCGGACTCGGAATACTTAGCGTCGCTGTTATGGCAACTATTACGGGAGTCGGCGGCGGAATTATCAGAGACCTTCTTGTAAATGAGATCCCGTTTGTCCTGAAAGAGGATATTTATGCTACACTATCATTTGCAGGCGGAATTATATATTATATCTGTATTGTTAAAATGGGAACTGCCTATAATACAGTTGTTCCATTATTATTTACAGTTTTACTTTTCGTAAGGCTTGTAGCTATAAAATATAAGTTAAGCCTTCATTTTTCAAAATCAAAGAACGGAGAGAATAAAGAATGATTGCCTCTATTATAGATATCGGTACTAATTCCTGCAGATTAATGATTGCCGACAGCAGAAACAATACTGTAAATCCACTTATTAAAAAAGTCGAATTTACCAGACTCGGAGAAGGGGTAAATAAGACAAAAATGCTGGCTCCCGAAGCTATTAACCGGACATTAAAGGTTTTAAAAGAATATAAAAAAATCAGTGATTCCTATAATTCTGAAAAAATATCAGCCTTTGCTACAAGCGCAGTCAGAGATTCTTCAAACAGGGAAGTATTTCTGGAACTTGTGAAAAAAGAATGCGGAATTGCAAAAAGCTGTATCACTGGGATAGAAGAAGGGACGGCGGCCTTCGTGGGCGGAACAAACTTTCTTAATTCTCTTTATTCAAAAGTTCTTCTTATTGATATCGGCGGCGGCAGTACTGAGTTTTCATACGGAGTTCCTAAAAAAATTCCTGAACATGTGAAAAGTTTTGATTTGGGAGCTGTAAGATTCAAAGAAATGCTTGAAGAGGGGACTGCTTATCAGGAATTGGAAAATCATATAAATAATGAACTGTCTAAAATCGATTTTATTACAGGTGATTTTGAGTTGCTTGGAGTAGCTGCATCAATTACAGGTCAGATTGCTCTGTATTATGACGAAATCTATGATCCTGAAAAATCTCATAATAAAAAGCTTACACTTGATATGATAAAAGATAATTTTCACAAACTAAGTAAAATGTCTGTGGAAGAGATTACACAGCTACCTTCTATAAATGCCAAAAGAGCTGATGTAATAACTTCCGGAACCTTTTTGCTTTTAAAAATACTGGAATATTTTAATAAAGAATATATACTTACTTCTGAAATTGATCTTTTGGAAGGACATTTCATATTGAATATCTTAAATTAGATCTTAATTAAATTCGTGTAGTGAAAATAAGAAAATTTAAAAAAACAAACTTGTTAAATATTTATAAATAATATATAATTAAAGTAATTATTTGTAATATAAAAAATAATCGAGGTGTTATGCAGGAAAAAATACGTTACACCAAAACCGGAAAAAAGGTTGGTGTTTTTGAATTTGAAGGAAGGTTACACAAGAAGATTTTACTGACAAAAGAACAATATGCTGAGCATATTCAAAAAAAACATCCGGAAATAACTTTGGAGGTAATAGAAAACACACTAAAAAGTCCGGACATTGTTACTAAAAAATCAAAATCAAAGAAAGAACATTTTTATCAGAAAAAAATAGATAACATTAATTTCTTTGTTGTAGTATCTTTTTATAAAAATATCAAAAATATAAGATTTATTCTTACTGCATATTCCGTTAACAGTAATGAATATTTAAAGGACAAAAATATATATTATGTTTACAAAAGAAAATCAGACTGATGGAGGTAGAAATGAAAATAGCAATTGGTAATGATCATGCAGGTGTCGATCTTAAAGAAAAAATAGCAGATTTTTTAAAAAATAAAGGATATGAAGTGGAAAATGTAGGAACGGATACTAAAGAATCTGTAGATTATCCTGATATTGCAAGAAAAGTAGCTAAACTTGTCAATGACAAAGAATGTAAATTTGGTATAGTCATATGTGGTACCGGTATAGGAATATCAATTGCTGCCAATAAAGTACCGGGTATAAGATGTGCATTATGTCATAATTCGTTTACTGCGAAATTAAGCAGACTTCATAATAATTCCAATGTTCTGTCTTTAGGTGCAAGAGTAATCGGAGACGAGCTGGCACT
>JAITVW010000072.1 GCA_031285605.1 Fusobacteriales bacterium
AAAGTCTGTAAATAAAAAAAACTTTCTATGGTTTTATATATAATGATTATAATTCATAATTTATATTTTTTCAAATAAAAGTAGCAGAAATCATAATAAAGCTGATTCTACTGAGTACAAACAGCATTTTCATTTATAAAACGAGTATTCACTCTTGAATCAATAATATATAAAGTATAATAATACAGAAAATATATTAAAAATATTCTATAATAAAAAACAAGTTTTTAATTATTTTAATATTGTTTTCGATTGGTCAGCTTTTATAAAAAAATTACAGATATCGGTAAAAATCCTATATCTGTAATTTTTTATTTTTAAAAATATTTTATTAACAGCAATGCTGTAAGAAGCTTTGTATTTTCTTCGTCAGAAAGCTGCCAACCACCTTCTCCCGCTGAATAAACAACTTTTATTTTCTTTTTCCCGGCTGTATACATTCTCATATATCTTGTAAAATCCTTGACAAACTTATCTGAATCTATTGTTCTCCGGCTTGTACTGCTGATAACATTAGTTTCAATAGGATAATATATATCTTTTCCTTCCAGATTTACTGTAAGCTCTATTTCTCCGTTTTTATTTACTTTAGACTCTTTTACTTCAGCCTTTATCAGATCAAAATTAGCTTCTATCATAGAATAAAGCCTGTCGTTTATTTCTTCTGCCGATATACTGCCGTCAAATGTTTTTCCTTTATATGTCATTACATTATAAATCTGCCCTATTGCTGTTTCTGTATATTCCTGTTTTAGTCCGCTGCTTTTTAAATACTCAGTAAGCATACCAGTAACATACTTCTCATCTTCGCCCGGTGCTGCAAAACTAAATATTGCTGATACTGCTAACAATAAAATAATTTTTTTCAACATGATATAAAATCACTCCTTTTTTCAATATTATAATATTATTTTGTAATCCTGTCCCCGGTTCAAAACTTCCGTTGCTGTAAAAATTACCGGCTCTTGATACATATTATTGCACTCCCTTATTCATCCTACAAAGAATCTTCTATATTTTTATTATAATACTTTACAAATACCATCCCGTTTAATAATTTCAAAAAATTCCGATTATCCATTACCCAACTGCCATTTTCCAGTTTATATATAAGTTTTATATTTGTCTTTCCAATACTCATAGCATTCATGTCATCAAGCGAACTGCTTATGTACAAAACCGGCTCCAGAGTATCCTGCTGTATTTCCAGTATATTTAATACCAAAGGATAAACAAGATTTTTTCCTTCTATTGTAATTGTGAGCTCTATAGTATCAGGAAGCCATTTTATTCCTATAATATTTATTGACAACTTGTCAAAATTTTTTCCCAAAGGTTCATTTACCGAATTTATAAGTGCATCTTCGGAAATGCTCGGAACCATACTTTTATTGCCCACACTCATAACTTTATATATTTCCTGAATGCTGGCCTGTATATAAGCCCTTTTTATTTCCTCTCCCTTGATATACTTATTGAAAGAATCTCTTATTGTGGTTTTATCGTCTGTCAAATGAGTTAACATCTTACTATTTGGAAAATTATTCACTTCCTCGTTTGTAATGATAAGCTGAAGTCTGTTGCCGCTTATCCAGTCGGAAGCAGTTGAAAGCTCGGAAAATGTTCTTTCCCGCGCAGCATAGCCGGAAAAAACAGAAACTAATAATAATATCAATATATGGATACTCCTCTTCATACTTTACATCTCCTTTTATTTTCTTATTTGACCATTTCCTCTTATGATATATTTTATTGTAGTCAGCTCTCTTATTCCCATAGGCCCTCTGGAATGAAGTTTTTGTGTGCTTATCCCTATTTCTCCGCCGTATCCGAATTCTCCGCCGTCGGTAAATCTTGTCGAAGCATTGACATATACTGCAGCAGAATCTACTTCATTAATAAATTTTTCTGCATTTTCCAGATTTTCTGTTAATATTGCTTCTGAGTGCTGTGTACTGTATTTATCAATATGCTTGATTGCTTCTTCTATATCCTTTACTGTTTTTATCGATAAAATAAGTTCCAGATATTCTGTCTCCCAATCCTCTTCAGTTGCTTTTTTTACTTCTGTTCCGCTTCTCTTTATTATTTCAAAAGCCTTTTCATCAGCTCTGAGTTCTACTTTATCACCAGCCAAAACCCTGCTTAATTCCGGAAGAAGTTCTTCCGCTGCATTCTCATGAATCAGCAGAGTCTCTATTGTATTACAAGTACTGCATCTTTGAGTTTTTGCATTCTCTATAACAGGTATCACCTTTTTTATATCTGCACTTTCATCTACAAAAATATGACAAAGTCCTGCCCCTGTTTCTATCACAGGAACTGTTGCATTTCCCATAATAAAATTCTTTAATCCTTTTCCGCCTCTTGGAATTATCACATCTATATATTTATTTAATCTGATAAAATCCTTCACTATTTCTCTGTCTGTATTTTCTATTAACTGTACAGCTCCATCAGGAAGTCCGTATTTTTTTCCTTCTTCCATAAAAATATTTTTTAATACTTTATTGGAATTAATCGCATCACTTCCGCCTCTTAAGATAATCGCATTGGAAGACTTCAGCGCCAGTCCTGCCGAATCTACAGTTACATTCGGTCTTGATTCAAATATCATTCCTATTACTCCCAAAGGTACTCTCTGCTTCAAAATCTGCATTCCGTCCGGATGCTTCCAGCCTTCCAGTATTTCACCCACAGGATCTTTGAAATTAGCTATCTCTACAAGACTTCTAGCCATTCCGTCAATTCTTGAATCTGTCAGCTCAAGCCTGTCAAGAAGAGCACTGCTTATTCCTTTTTCTTTACCATATTCCAGATCCTTTTTATTTTCAGCCTTTATCAGTTCTTTTTTCTCAATCAGAACCTTTGCAACTGATTTTAAAACAGCATTTTTCGTATTTGTATCAATAATTGCCAGTTTTTTTGAAGCTTCTTTAGCTTTTTTCCCCAGCTCCAATATATATTCATTCATAAAACTTCCTCCTATAATATAGTCAGATTATCTATATGTATTACATTATCGTCATATTTATAACCAAGGACATTCTCTATTTCATCACTTTTGTAGCCCCTTATTATATTTATTTCATCTGATGAGTAATTAGAAATTCCCTTTGCTATAACATTTCCCTTGGAATTTAAAATCTGAACCACAGTCCCTTTTTCAAATTTCCCTTCTATCTTCTTTACCCCTACGGGAAGCAGACTGTTTCCTGACATAACAGCTTTTTCAGCTCCGCCGTCTATATAGATATTTCCATTCTTATTCGTACCATAAGCAAGCCAGTATTTTTTTGACTTAATTCTTTTGTTGCTCTTTACAAACAATGTTCCTACCATCTCATAATTTACTATTTTATTTATATTTTCCGGCTCACTTCCACTTGCTATTACCAGATTAGTCCCTATCTTGGTAGCCATTTCCGCTGCAATTATTTTAGTATACATTCCTCCGGTACCAAATTTTGATCCCTCCATACCGGCCATCTTTTTTACATCCTCATCAATCTTGCCTACGAGCTTTATCAGCTTTGCATCATCGTATTTCTGAGGATTTTTATTATAAAGTCCTTCTATGTCCGAAAGTATAATAAGCAGGTCAGCATCAATAAGACCCGCAACTAATGCAGAAAGAGTGTCATTATCTCCTACCTTTATTTCATCAGCTACGACAGCATCATTTTCATTTACCACAGGAATTATTCCCTTTTTCAAAAGATTCAGGCTTACATTTCTGGCATTCAGATATCTGTTTCTATCAGAAAAATCAGCTTTTGTAAGTAAAAACTGTGCTATTATTTTATTATATTCCGAAAACAGATTCTGGTATAAATGTGTCAAAGCTACCTGACCCACTGCTGCCACAGCCTGTTTTTCCGTAAGAGTCTTTGGTCTTTCAGACATTTTGAGTCTTCCCATTCCGGCTCCTACCGCCCCTGATGTTACCAATACCACTTCATACCCGTTATTACTAAGCAGGCTTATTTCCCTGACAAGTTTACTTATTTTATCTATATTCAAATTTCCGTCTTCTTTAGTCAGTGTAGAAGTCCCCACTTTTATTACTATTCTTTTTAATGTCCCTAATAATTCCTTCCTATCCATTTTACACCTCTAAAAAAAGTTTATGCTTGTATTATGTCAAACCTTATTAATAAAGATTTTGACATGTTTTCGCATATTATACGTATATCATTGTAATGTTTTTAATTTACAATATTATATCATAATTTTACTATATCACAAATAAAAAAGAGCTTCGGCAAAATTAGGAAGTAAGATATGAAGACAAGAGATTAAAAATTAAATTAAAAGGACTAAGTCCTGTAATTTACAGAATTTAGTCCCTGACTCTTAAAATAACTTTCTAATTTTTCGGATTATTTTATAAAGCCCGTTTTTTATTACTTTAGTATTTCAGTTTGATAAGTTGCTGCAATATGATATCCCGTCTGCCTTAAAAATTAGATACCAACCAGTTTCAGAAAAAAGTTTATCTTTATAAATTTCACTATTTTCAAGAGTAATTCCATAATCAATGTTTCTTATATTGGCAACTCTCTTTTTAGTCAAAAGAAATTTTATCAAAGATTCCAAATGTTCATTTTCTATCATATTTATCACTCCCTATCACATCTATATCTATAACATTATGTATTATAATTTATAAGTTGTCAATAGCAAATAATTTTTCGATCGTATTTTTATTTTTCATTTATATTTTCAAAAGCAATAAAATCAGGTTTTTTTATAATATTAAACTGTTTTTTTCTTAAATTTTTTTCGCATAATTTTATACCCTGCATATCCGGCACTTAAAATGACTACTGCTGCACCAAATATACCGGCAATATATTTCTCTGTAAAGACTCTTGACAGAAAATATTTCATTTTTCCGCCTTTATTGTTTTTTCACCCATACAGCTGCTTTTCCGGCATTTACGTTAAACTCTGCCTCGCCATTATCGTCTATATGAATTTCGTCCTTTATGTTTTCAGTAATTTCATACCATGTTTCTCCGGCATGCTCTTTCCCAATGTTTATTTTTTTAGTTCCTTCAGTATGATTCGACAGCAGCATAACCAGCCCCGAACCGGGATGAGCCTCATTTCCTTTTCTTACCATACTCCATTTTTTCTCCTGAATTTAATAATGATTTTTTTATATTAAAAATTATACTATTTTTTTAATAAAATTGATATAAAAACTTTAGCATATAAATGTTATTTATTAGTATTTATAATAAATATACGGCAGATAAAATCAGCTGAAAAAATTTATATTTTACAAATTATTTTTTATTATATATGCATACTAATTTTAGATTTTTTCATTCAGTCTGATAAAATGATATTACTCTAAAACAGTTAATATGAATAATTAGATTTCTAATTTAATATTTTCTAAAAAAACTGCTCTGAAAAGAGCAGCTCTTATGTACCTTACATATTCAATGCAAAATTTTCCTTACTATTTTTCAAAACCTCATGTGTATACTCTTCTCTTATCTGTGATTGATACATTTTTGCATAAAGACCGTCTTTTTCCACAAGTTCTTCATGTATTCCTCTTTCCACTATACTCCCTTTATTCAAAACTATAAGCTGATCTGCATGTTTTACCGTAGAAAGCCTGTGAGCAATAATAAATGTAGTTCTGTTTTGCGATATTACATTCAGAGCTTTTTGTATCATAATTTCAGTTTCTGTATCAATATTTGCAGTGGCCTCGTCCAGTATTAATATTTCCGGATCATAAACCATTACCCTTGCAAAAGCAATAAGCTGTCTTTCGCCGACAGAAAAGTTTCTTCCCATATCTTCTACTGATTCGTGTATGCCGTTCGGCTGTTTATCAATAAAGCTCTGTGCACCTATCCGGCTCATTATCTCAAGAACTCTTTCTTCAGTAACATCATTATTATTAAAAGTTATATTTGAAAATAATGTCCCGCTGAAAAGTACAGGATCCTGAAGAACCATTCCCACATGGGCTCTGTATGTCTGTACAGGATAGTCCCTCAGAGATCTCCCATCTATTACAATATCGCCTTTCTGATAATCATAAAATCTAAGCAGAACATTCATAAGCGAACTTTTTCCGCTTCCTGTATGACCTACAATTCCTATTGTATTTCCGGCAGGTATATTGAGATTTATATTTTTTAAAACATAATTTTCATTATCATAAGCAAAACTAAGATTTCTGAACTCCACATTTCCTTTCAATTCCGGATTTTCAGTACTAAACTCCAATTCCTTTGACGGAACATTCAAAAACATGTCAAATATTCTTCTCGCCGAAACCATTGCTCTTTCAAATTTGTTCAAAACCCCGAAAAACCAGAACAACGGTGCAAATGCACTGTCTACATACTGTACAAACGCAAATATTGTACCTACTGAT
>JAITVW010000103.1 GCA_031285605.1 Fusobacteriales bacterium
TAAAAAGTGAGATTTATTCTGTTTTATATAAAAATAAATTACTAAAACTAGAAACATCTACAAAAAAGGCAATTTTAACCGTTGATTCCTTTTTTTCACCATTATTTGAAAAATATAGAAATAAAAGTAAGAAAGCTAAGTATGTGGATTTTAATCAGGGAATTGATGCACGTCTAATAACAGAAGAGAAAATGAGAAAATTATCGGAAATTCCTATAAAGCCATTAAGAATTGCATTTGATTCATGGAAGTTGAGGAAAGTTTATGAAAAATCTATTAGATTAGCAGCAGCAAATGGAATAAAAGATATGTCTAATTATTTATTATATAATTATAATGAAAAACCAGTGGAGCTTTACTTAAGATTAAAAATGAATATAGAACTATGTGAAGAACTTGATATAAGAATTTATTCTTTTCCAATGAAGTATCATCCTATAAAAGAATCTGAATATTTTAGAAATAGAAATTTTATTGGTAAGTTTTGGAATAGAAAGTTTATACGGGCAATTCAAGCAATTCTTAATTCAACAAAAGGTAAAGTTGGAAAAGGAAAATCATTTTTTGAAAAAGCATTTGGTGTGAATGAATTAGAATATAAAAAAATATTATATATGCCAGAAGTTATGATTATTTATAGAACATACTATGAAAATAACGGATTAACAGAATTATGGTGGAAAACGTTTTCTTCATTATCTGCAGAAAAAATGAAAATAGTAAAACCTTTAATACATAATAATAATTTTAGTGATATTTATACTTTGACTTTTGATGAAGAAATTTTAAGTCTGCTAGAATATTATAAAATATCAAGAAATGAAGTAGAATTGAATATAAAAAAATGACAGGATTGTTGTGATCAAGAAAAATTGTAACAGATAGTAGATAGTATTATCTATCATATCGTGCAATATATGAAGGAAGTCTCTTATTAAAGGAAGTGTAAAAAAAGGTATGTAAACCACTAGAAATATACTAAACTAAGATATCTGGAGGTGTTTGATTATGGAAAAGATAAGAAAAGAAACTTGTGAAGGAATTAATAGATCAGTATGGAGTAAAAATAACAGATTGGAGAAACAATACAAGCAACGCTTGAAAGAGAAATAATAGATGAAGAACTGGTATTGAGGACATTAACGAAACTTCCGACGAAAAAACTGAAAGGGACAATAATCCATACAGACAGAAGATACAGAGAAAAATTAATGGAACTGGGAGTGAAAGAATCCTATTCAAAGAATGGGAAGCCATGGGATGATGCAGGAATAGAGTTATTTCATGCGGTGTTAAAAAAAGAACTGATTTATGCAGGGTTGCAAAAAAGTTATAAAAAAATGAAGGTAGCCATATTTGAATATATAGAAGTGTGGTATAATATGAGAAGAATTCAGAAAAGACTAGGATATTTATCATCAAGGGACTATTTGAAGAAAAAATTATAAAGAGATAAAAACAGACAAGAAAAATGTGTCCAACTTCTTGACGTAAGTCCAAGTATCCACACTATACTATATAATAGACATTAAAAATATTTTATGTTATAATACTGTAGATTTATATTAATTAAAAGGAGTGTAATATGGGAGCTTATGTTCAGTATATATATTTTTTACCATTAGTAGTAATGCTTGCTATAATTTTTTATTCAAGCAATAAAAGAAAAAAGGAACAGATGAAATTAATGGACGGTCTCAAAGCCGGGGATAAAGTAGTAACAATAGGCGGGATAAAAGGAACAATAGTAAAGGTAAATGAAGAGGATAATTCTCTGGATATAAAAATCGACAACAATGCTAAAATGACTGTAATAAAGTCAGCTATAGCTAGAAAAGTGTAAATAATTATAAGGAGTAATAAGTAATGAAAAAAATAGTTATATTAGTGTCAATTATTTTATTTAGCTTTACACTGTCAGGTGAAACTTTAGACAGAACTACATATAAATCGGGGTCTTATTCTATATTTTTTAAGGAAAGAAGAGTTCCGCAGTATAAAACAAGATATGATAAAGGACAGGATGCATTGGTAATAGAGTTTTCCAATTCTGCAATAAGCAGAACAGTGCCTAATACATTAAACGTAGACGATAAATTCATAGATACGGTAGCTATGAATACCTTAAATAATACAATCAGTACTACTATATATCTTGCAAGAGGGGTAGACTATAAAGTTGCGGTTTCCGGCGGAGAATTAAGAATAACACTGACTAAGTCAACAACAGCCAAAAAGAAATATACCATAGTAGTAGATGCCGGTCATGGCGGAAAAGATTCGGGTGCTGTAGGAAACGGATACAAGGAAAAAGATATAGCACTGGATGTGGCGAGATATCTTGCCGGTGAATTAAGAAACGACTATAAGGTAATTTTGACAAAAGACAGTGATGTATTTATCCCTCTTGGTGAAAGAGCAGAGATAGGTAATGATGCCAATGCCGACTTCTTTATAAGTATTCATTTGAATTCCGCTTCAAACAGTTCAGGTAACGGATCGGAAGTATTTTACTACTCAAAAAAAGAATCATCATATGCAGCCGAGGTAGCCAAGTTTGAAAACAGTGTGGATTCTAAGTACGGAGTAACAGAACCTGTTTCGGATTTTATTTTAAATGATATATTTTACAGGGCAAACCAGCAAAAGAGCGCTGCTGTGGCAACAGATGTACTGGATAATATAGTAGGAGATATAGGATTAAGAAAAAGAGGCGTTTTTGGAGCTAATTTTGCAGTATTAAGAGGAAGCAAATCACCTTCAATACTGGTTGAGATAGGATTTATATCTAATTCCGGAGATATGTCATATTTTGGGAATGATTATTATAAGAGGGTAGTAGCTAAATCTATAGCTGAAGGTGTCAGAAAACACTTTTATTAGAAGGAGTAAAGGTTCATGGATATTAAAAAGATTCTGGCTGGTAATAAATTTGTCATATTTATGCTGATTCTGGCTGTAATAGTAGGAATTTTATCTTACCGGGATTCTAAGGTAGATATAAAAACAATAAAAAAAGTAGATGTAAAAGCTTCTGCTGCTCAGGAAGATATACAGACTAAAATGGAACAGATAAGTTTTTATTTCTATAATCCGGCGGTAAATGTTATAGAACAGACTACAAACGGGATGGAAAGTAAAAGAACCATAGTGGAAGGCGACTATGTTGGACAGATAATATTAAAATCACCGTTTGTGCCAAAAGAGGTAAAGTTTCTTAGTGCTTACAGAATAGAAAACGGAAAGAAAGAAATAATTATATTCAATTCGGATCTTAGAAGCCTTAAAGCAACTAATGAAACATTGTATAACGGATTTGTAGAATCTGTAAAAAGAACGATTTCGGAAAAATTCAATATACAGGAAGTTGTAGTTCAGATTGAAGGAGATTCTATATTATAAGGTGTGATCATCATGGAAGTAAAAGAAATAAGCGAATATGTAAAAACAAGACTGGATGAAAAAAGATACAGTCATACAAAAAGAGTAGTGAAAAAAGCCAAACAACTGGCTGAATTATATAATGCACCTATTGACAAAGTCAAAATAGGTGCATATTTACATGATATAGCCAAATTTTATAAAGTAGAGGATATGGCAGAGCTGGTAGGAAATAAATATCCTGAAGCAGACAGAGAGGTCTACAGAAACGGACAGATACTTCACGGTTTTGCGGCTGCCGAGATAGCTGAAAGAGAACTTGGTATAGAGGATACAGAGATTTTGGATGCTGTAAGATATCATACAGTGGGAAAAGAAAATATGTCACTGACAGCTAAAATAGTATATCTCGCAGATGCAATAGAAGATGAAAGAGACTGGCTCGGAGTAGTAAAGGCAAGGAA
>JAITVW010000110.1 GCA_031285605.1 Fusobacteriales bacterium
CCTAATATCTCCAATACTTTTTCACTCACAATCCCATACTTTTCATCTTATATTTTAATTTTTTATAAATTATTTAATAATATTAATTACATATAAAAAACAAAAGTACACTTTTTTTACAATATTCACACTTTCTGATATTCTCTTACATAAATAAAAATATTTCTTACCCGGTAAATTCTTTGTCAGAGCCTTAAATCAGCCGTATAAAAAATTTTTTGTTTTTTTTAATTTTACTATTGACATTTTACTATGAAAATGATATAAAATTATTAGCACTCTAACCGGGTGAGTGCTAAACAAATATGAGGTGATTATATGGAAAATAAATTTACTGAAAAAAGCGTGGAAGCCATCTCAGAGGCGCATAACTATGCTGTCAGATATAAAAGTCCGGATATGAAGGCAGAACATTTACTGCTTGCATTAGTCGGCCAGATGGAAGGATTAATCCCTAAGCTTTTACAAAAAATGGGAATAAATACATCTAATCTTATAAATAAATTATCAACTAAGCTGGATTCATTTTCAAAAGTAGACGGTTCATCAGGAGATCCGAGACCCAATGCGGAATTAAACAGAGTTCTTGTACAGGCAGAAGATTATATGAAAAAATATCATGATTCTTATATCAGTACAGAGCATTTGTTTTTAGCCGCTTTTGATAATAATAATTTCTTAAAGGCTAATAATATAAATAAAGACCAGTTTGAAAATGTTCTTGCCGACGTAAGAGGAAATAAAAGAGTAGATAATACTGCTCCTGAGAATTCATACGATGCTCTGGAAAAATACGGCAAAGATCTTGTGGAACTGGCAAAAAAAGGTAAAATTGATCCTATTATAGGAAGAGATACAGAAATAAGACGTGCTATACAGATTCTTTCAAGAAGAACAAAAAACAATCCTATACTTATAGGTGAGCCCGGTGTTGGTAAAACAGCCATTGCAGAAGGAATTGCACAGAGAATACTTAAAGGCGACGTACCTGAAAGCCTGAAAGACAAGACCGTATTCTCGCTTGATATGGGCTCTCTTATTTCCGGTGCCAAATACAGAGGTGAATTCGAGGAAAGATTAAAGGCTGTTATTAAAGAAATAGAAGACAGTGACGGAAGAATTATACTTTTTATAGATGAAGTGCACACTATCGTAGGTGCAGGAAAAGGCGACGGCGCCATGGATGCGGGAAATCTTCTAAAGCCTATGCTTGCCCGTGGCGATGCCAAGGTTATAGGTGCTACCACAATAGAAGAATACAGAAAATACATAGAAAAAGATCCTGCCCTTGAGCGTAGATTCCAGCCTGTTTTAGTGCCTGAATCTTCTGTAGAGGATACTATTTCTATACTTCGCGGACTGAAAGAAAAATTCGAGACTTTTCACGGTATTAGAATTACTGATAATGCACTTGTAGCTGCTGCTGTTATGAGTGACAGATATATAAGCGACAGATTTTTGCCGGACAAGGCAATTGATCTGATTGACGAGGCCTCTGCAAAAATAAAGACAGAAATAGATTCTATGCCTACAGAGCTTGATGAAGTTACAAGAAAGGTATTACAGCTTGAAATAGAGAGAGAAGCACTGAAAAAAGAAAAAGACAAGGCTTCACAAGACAGACTTGAATCTTTGGAAAAAGAGCTTGCAGACCTCAATGAAAAGAAAAACACTCTTCAGAGTCAATGGGAAGCTGAAAAGCACGAAGTCGATGCATTAAAGAAAATAAACGAGGAAATCGACAAAGTAAAATTAGAGATTCAGGAAGCCGAAAGGATTTATGACCTGAATAAACTTGCTGAGTTAAAATATGGTAAGCTTGCTGCACTTGAAAAAAAGAAAGAGCAGGAAGAGTCAGATCCGGAAATAAGAAAAGACAGTGCAAGACTTCTGAAACAAGAGCTTGACAGTGAAGAAATAGCAGAAGTAGTCGGAAAATGGACAGGTATTCCTGTATCAAAATTAATGGAAGGTGAAAAAGATAAAATACTTCATCTTGAAGATCACCTGAAAACAAGAGTAGTCGGTCAGGATGAAGCTATCAAAGCTATCAGTGATACTATTATCAGATCACGTGCAGGGCTGAAAGACCCGAACAGACCGATCGGATCATTTATATTCCTTGGTCCTACAGGTGTTGGTAAGACTTATCTTGCGAAAACACTTGCATATAATTTATTTGATGATGAAAATAATATTGTCAGAATTGATATGAGTGAATATATGGATAAATTCAGTGTTACCAGACTAATCGGAGCACCTCCGGGATATGTGGGATACGAAGAGGGCGGACAGCTTACAGAGGCTGTCAGAAGAAAACCATACTCTGTTATACTTTTGGACGAAATCGAAAAAGCACATCCGGATGTATTCAACGTTTTATTACAGCTCCTTGACGACGGAAGACTTACAGACGGAAAAGGTAAAGTAGTAGACTTTAAAAATTCTATAATTATAATGACATCAAACTTAGGAAGCCATCTGATTCTTGAAGATCCTGAAATGAAACAGGAAACAAGAGACGGTGTAATGAATGAACTGAAGATAAGATTCAGACCTGAATTTTTGAACAGAGTAGATGATATTATTGTCTTCAAGGCTCTTGACAAAGATAATGTAAAAGGAATTGTCCGTCTTGTCCTTGATGATATCAATAAAAAATTAAAAGAACAGTATATGAGAATAGAATATACAGATGCAGCCCTTGACTTTATAGTAAAAGAGGCTTATGATCCGAGCTACGGAGCAAGACCTTTGAGAAGATTTGTACAGAAAGATATAGAAACTAATCTCTCAAAAATGATTCTTGCAAATGAAGTAAAGGAAAATGATGTTATTTTAATAGACAGCGACGGCTATACATTAAGCTATAATATTAATCTTCCTGTATAAATGATTTATACTCAGTATTTAACAGATAAAAATCCGGCTGTATCAGAAGCCGGCTTCTTCTGCCATATATTCTTTCATCTTATCAAATATATAATAAATCATTCTAAATATTATAGACAAATAAATTCTTAACCCAGCTTATCCCCTTTTTTTACATTAATTCCCGAATCAGGCTGAATAAGTACCACACCTTTCTTACTATACACCCCCAAAACTAAAACCTCAGAAATAAAAGCTCCGATCTGTCTGGGCGGAAAATTAACCACTCCCAGTATCTGTTTCCCCTTTATATCTTCCGGTTTATATAAATCTGTTATTTGAGCGCTGGATTTTTTCACTCCTATTTCCTCACCAAAATCAACCCATACTTTATATGCCGGTTTCCTTGCTTCAGGGAATTCCTGAACATCAATTATTTCCCCTACACGTATATCAAGCTTTACAAAATCCTCGAATACTGCCATTTTTCTCCTCACCTGTCTCTGTTTTTTCCATCATTATACCATAACTTTATTTTTTATAAAAATTTTGCAATAAAAAATCCCTTGAATATACTGACATAACTGTTTATATATTTCCTGTCTCATGGGTTCATATTCCCAGTTTAGATCAGCTTATGTAACATCAAATAAATGAAGATAATAGCTGTCCGTTCTTTCATCCAGCATCCAGACCGGTCCTCTAAACTTCGATACCCAGTTATTAGGAAGTTTTCCTTTATTTTTTTTCCAGATATAAAAATTTCTGTATGGATTATCTGCTTATTTTGATAATTCTTTAAACCACATATGCTCTTATGCTCTGTTGATATATGAGTTACTACAATATCCATCATTATTTCCAGCCCACTTTTATGTGTTTCATGAAGAAGATTTTTGAAATCATCTGTTGTTCCGTAAACAGGGTCTATATTATAGTAATCTGCAATATCATATCCGTTATCATTGCCCGGACTTATATATACCGATGTCAGCCATATATATTCTACCCCCATATCTGCAATATAAGGAAGTCTGCTGATTATTCCGTTAATATCCCCTATTCCGTCACCGTTACTGTCCTGAAAGCTTTTTGGATAAATCTGATATACACTCATCTTTTTATAATCTGTCATAGTCTAAGAATGTTATATCAGACTTGTTGTTTCCACTTTTTCATAACTTATTTAAACAAGTTTGTCAATTTTTTTCAAAAATGAAATTATACTTCTTTATAGCTATTTTTATACATAAAAATTTTATTTATTTTATTATTTCTCATCAAAATTTATAAAAAATATAATTTTTTTCAAACTGCCTGCCCTAAAATTTTATTCTTCCACTATTTCTATTTTATTCACATCTAATATTATTTCTGTATAATGATATCTGGAATTGGAATGAAGAAGAAAACCGGTAACTCTCACTGTTTTTCCTGTTAATTGTTCAGGTTCTGTTTTAGCGGAATCAAAGTTTAGCTGAATCTGCAAAACATTATATACAGGATCAAATATCTCATATCTGTTTCTTATCTCCGTATCTGCTGTTTTTACCACATTTACAGGGTTTTCAAAAACTATAAAATAAGGATAAATAACTGCATTTCTGTTATATCCCGCAGGATTTTTTATTTTTTCCCTGACAAGCTTTCCCAGAATAACAGTATCATTTATTCCGTAATAATAGACTGCCCTGTCTGAAACTGCAATAACCGATAATAATACTAATAATGACAAAATAGCTTTTTTCACAGCTGCCCACCTCTATTGTTTTTTTATTGATTTTATTTATATTTTCTGTAATATGTTTCATTTCTGGCGATATCTTCTGTTTTATCTTTATATTATACTATATTTATCAGAATAATTTAACCAAAGTTTTCTTGAACTTCTATTCAGATAATAAATGTCTGCCGGTCATAAAATATTTATAGACTTCTTATAAAAATTTTGTTATAATTTTTTCATCTGATTTATATTTATGGAGGTGTTCATTGTGAAAAATATTAAAAATCAATATTTTATAACTGGTAATTTATATCAAAAGCCGGCTTTTATTAGTTTTAATAATACTGATTTTTTAATGTACAGTGAAATACACATGCTGGATATACCAGCCTGTATATCAGAAAAAGAATATTTTAGTGAAGCAGAAAATATAAAACGGAATTTTTTTATAAATCCGTGTATATTACAAATATAATAAAGGATAACAGTCTTCCGGCTTTTATTTCCTGAAAGTAATAATTATGTTTTCGTGACTTCCTTAAAGGAAGTTTTTTTTATACAAAATATTTATAAAATTAAAATTTGAAAGGAGCAGTAATGAGTTTAAAAATATTTGCAGACTTAATTGATGAACAAACAAAAAAGCAAATCATAAGCATTCATGAACAGGAGCACTATAAAGACCAGAAAATCAGAATTATGCCTGACTGTCATTTAGGAAAGGGATCATGTATAGGATTTACGCAGGAAATGACTTCTTCTCTTGTTAATCCTGCATTTGTCGGAGTAGATATAGGCTGCGGCGTTACTATGATGATTTTTAAGTCTGATAAAAGCATTGATCTTAATTATCTTGATAAAACTATAAAAAATAATATTCCATCCGGAATCAACAGAAATAAAAACTCATTAAGATATGAAAAATATATATCTCAGGATTTTGATAAAAAATTAAAAAAATTATGTGATACTATTACTGTTATTAACTACGAAGATGTAAAAAACAGCCTTTGTTCATTGGGCGGAGGTAACCACTTTATAGAAATGGGGTATAAACCAAAGAATGGCGAACATTACTATCATCTTACAGTACACAGCGGAAGCAGAAATTTTGGATTGAAAGTTGCCGAACATTATATTAAAGAATCCAGAGAAAAAAACAAGGAATTTCAAAAATTTAATCTGAAATTACGTGAAAAAGTAGAAAAATTAAAAGCTGAAAACAGACATGCCGAAATAGAAGATTTCATCAAAAATGAAAGAAAATCTTATTTCCCCAAAAATATAGAATTAATTGACGGAAATGACGGTTATTTCAGTGATCTTGACATAGCCCAGAATTTCGCATACTATAACAGAATTGCCATGCTTGGTGAAATTTACGAGCTTCTTGAAAGAGATTATATCCTTGAGAAATATGACATTATAAACAGTACACATAACTATATAGATTTTTCCGGTAAAAATCCTGTTTTGAGAAAAGGTGCAATATCTGCCAAAAAAGATGAGATTATAATCATACCTTTTAATATGAGAGACGGAATAATTCTCGGAAAAGGAAAAGGCAATGAAGATTGGAACTGCTCTGCTCCCCACGGTGCAGGTCGTGTTTTATCCAGAACAAAGGCAAACGAACAGCTGAAGGACAGCAATGTAAACGAAATAATGACAGATGTATACACTACTACTGCACAGTATTGCATTGATGAGCTTCCTGCTGCTTATAAACCTGTAGATGCTATATTGCCTGTCATTACACCTTCTCTTGAAGTCCTTGACACCATAAAACCAATCTATAATTTTAAGGCAAAATAAAGAGAGCCTGAAAAGCGCTTGTTTAACAGGCTCTCACAAAAAATTCCATTTTATCTTATCTAAATATTTTTTATAAATCCATGCTTCTAACCACATTCAACTATTAATCAAAAGTTTTTTTAACTAAAGAAATTATTTTTTAATATTTGATAGTTTGTCAAATTAATTGCACCAGTTCATTAAAAAATACTTCAAAGGCAGATTTCCGATCCAGACACTTCCTTGGTCGAAGAAATTCTCTAATTTTTTGTTAGTTTAAAATTATGAAATACTTTTAAAAAATTTTTTCTATGTAAAAAAACAGGAACTGTATCTAAAATTTTTCTTTTTGATACAGCCCCTATTTATTTGCCTGTTTCTGCTTTTCCTGTTTTCAAACAGGGAAATACAGCCCTGTCTATATGTATGAGAGCATGACTGACATGAAACTGTCTGTCTTTGCTCTGTTTGTTATTACACCAGGCTTTTTCATGGCTAGTCTCTCATTTCTTTATTTTGCTATCACATGTGAATCTTTGTCGTAATATCATATCACCAAAATTTTATCAAGTATTTCTTCTTGACTTTTTATTATTTATTTTCATTTTTAAAATTTTAGAAATTAAATATAAATATATTTTCACATTAATATATTTGTCTTTTTGAATATACTGTATTATAATAAAGCTATACAATAAACTATCGGGAGGTTTTACGATGTCTTTTATTCAGCTGAATTTTAACTCAAAATGCCTTGGCATGCGTACGAATGTCAATGTTATTAT
>JAITVW010000132.1 GCA_031285605.1 Fusobacteriales bacterium
TCTATATTTGATTTTTTATAATTTTTTGCCTACCAATATTTTTTATTTGCATTTAAAGAAAACAAGTATTATATTACAGGAGTATTTTTAAAATTTTTAAGGAGAAGAAATGAAAAGAATTTTTTTATTTGTACTTGTAATTTGTATTTCGATAATAGTAAATTCTGCAAGCATTGATTATTTAATGAATAATTCGGCTGCATATTTGGGAAATCCGTCTCAGGCAGGAATTATTTCGGCAGACGGAGCTTTTTATAATCCGGCAGGACTTACACAGCTTGAAGACGGTACATATATTAACATAAACGGACTTTTTTCCGGAGTAGAAGAGTCTATGATTTATCCAATAAAAAGTTTGATGCCAAAGATTATCCAATGGCACCGAGTTTTAATTTTGTGTATAAAAAAGATAAAAGTACATTTTATCTTAATACCAGCGTAATTGCCGGTGGTCCGCATCTGAATTTTAAAAGCGGGGTAGCCGGATTGTAGCTTGCTGCACAGGCCTTTAACAAGCTTGATCCTTTGGCAGGAACAGTAAGAGCTTTAGATGCAGAGCTGAAAAACGGGGATTTTGAGGGAGAAAACAGATACTATCAGGGAATCATAGGAGGAACTTATCAAATAAACCGTGTATTGTCAATATCTCTTGGAGGGAAGTATGTCTATTCTGTGAGAAAGCTGGCGGGAGATGCCGAGTATTCTTTTTATAAGGGTAATCCTACAGGGGACTCTATAAACGGAAATGAACTTCATATAAAGTCTAAAAGAGAAGCAGACGGCTTTGGAGAGGTATTTGGATTAAATATAAGAGTAAATGAAAATCTGAATATAGGAATGAAGTATGATACGCCGGTAAAGCTGACTTTTGATACCAACGCCGTTGAAGATAAGAAAATATATATAGGAGCTTTGGGGAAAAACCTTGGCATTTCTGATTTTTATCCTGCTTACAAAGACGCTTACAGCGGGAGCAGAGACCTGCCCGGTGTGCTGTCTCTTGGGATATCGGGAAAAGTGAACAGGTTCATTCTAATGACCGATATAACTGTTATTTTAACAAGGTTTCCAATATTGATAATATGGATTATGATAACGGAAATGAAGTCAACTTTGGTTTGATGTATGATATAAATGAAAAGTTCTCACGGACAGCAGAAGTCAATTTTGCTGATACAGAAGCAAAAAAATCAAGCTATAATGATGTGGAATTTTCATTGAATTCACAATTTTACGGAACAGGGATTATTTATAAATATGATGAGAAAAATGAATTTACTTTTTCCGTTTCATACATACATTATGATTCTGAAAACGGTGAAGATGAAAATTTTCTTGCAGGAACAAAACTTGAAAAATCAAAGATTACTTATAAAAAAGGGATAATCGGTATGGGTATTGGATATACTTATAAATTTTAATATTGAAAATAGTGTGAAAAATTGATATGATAATAGTATTGCACTCGTAGCTCAATAGGATAGAGCATCTGACTTCGGATCAGAGGGTTAGGGGTTCGATTCCTCTCGAGTGCGCATACCTTTAATCCTAAATCAGCTTTTAAAACAGATATCAATGTCTTCAAGGTCTTTGATAACTATTTTTTTATTATTAAATTCAAAATTTCTTTCAAGTCTTCCACATATTCAGGTTCTATATTCCTTAATAGATATTTCAATGTTGCGATGAACCTGTGAGAAAAAGTCTGTAAATAAAAAAAGCTTTCTATGGTAAAATTAAAGTCATTAAGTAATTCTTCAATTTTAATATTAAATTTTTTATCATATTTTTGAATACTTTTCTTCCATTTAAAAATATATTTATTGGCATTAGTCTCAATTTTAGTACCATCAACAAAAAGATTACTGAAATCAATTTCAACCATTTCAGAAAGTTTAATAACTAACTGATAGAATAAATTTTCAATATAGTTGATAAGTTTTTTAGATATAAATCTGTTAATAGTGTTATGTGGCGGGGCAGAAGAGCCTGAAAGCAGCCACATAAAGTTAATATCTCTTCTGCATGCTTTTTCTATATTTCTGGAAGAGTATACTATTATTCATAAAAGCATAAACTAAAATAATGAAAAAAAATGAGTCTTACGGCTCATTTTTTTTATGGCTGTATCTTTTTGATACAGCCCCTGAAAATTTAAAATAAAATTTCCAGAGAGATTTCAACATCCTGTTTTATGCAGCCTTAAGTATAATTACCAAGACCGGATACGAGTGTTAATTACCTATTGACTTTTTCTCCGACAGTATAAAAACTTTATTCCGATACTTTTAACCCAAAAAACTCCAATTTTTTAAATTATATAAATTTTTATACTGTTTGATATTATAATACTATTTCTATGTGAAGATAACGTGAATAAAAAAAATATTTTTTATATTTTCATATCGCCTTGTCTTATAAGTCCTGTTTTTCTCATAATACCTGATACCAAAAGAGCTGTTACTGCCGGAAATATAAAATGCAGGAGAAGCATAGGAATAAGAGATTTCCCCCCCATCACTTCAAATGTGGTAAACTGCCCCACAAGACCGCTTGTTCCCATTCCGGCACCTATTTTATTATTTTCCATTTTAAATACTGCCGCACCTACTCCCCCGAGTATTACTGAAGCTGCCATTGGAGGAACCAGAATAAGAGGATTTTTTATACTGTTTGCCATCTGAAGCTTTGAAGTTCCCAGTCCGTGTGAAATAAGCCCGTTAAGTCCGTTGTCTTTATATCCTGCCACTGCAAAACCCACCATATGACAGGCACATCCTATAGTCGCAGCACCTGCTGATAATCCTGACAGACCGAGAGATATTGCCACAGCTGCACTGCTTATCGGAGAAGTTATAATTATTCCCATTATTAATGCCACAAGAATTCCCATGGGCAGAGGATTTAGATTAGTAGATTTATTTATTATGTTTCCTATAAGCATCATAAATCTGCTAATATAAGGCGAAGCAAATATACTTACCACACCGCCTGTTATGATAGCAATTCCCGGAACAACAATAATATCACACTTTGTTTTTCCAAATACTACTTTTGACGCAAGTGCTCCTGCCACACCGGCTGCAAGTGATCCTACCGGTTCACCGGATGCCAGTATATATGAGCTTCCTCCATATTTAATAGTTCCCGCACCGAGCATTCCGCATACCACAGATGCAAAGACTCCCAAAGGCGGTGCTTCCAAAGATAATGCCACACCTGCACCTATAGCCGGTCCCATCATATACTGTGCTACCTGCCCAAACATGATTAATTCCTGAATATGCAGATATGTTCCTATCTGTTTCAGTATCACTCCTGTTACCAGCGACGCCATTAACCCAAGTGCCATTCCGTTTAAAATTTTTACCAAAATATTGTTTAAAAATCCTGCTTCTTGTTTTTTCAATTCTCTTCTCCTTTTGTATATAAAAAATTTTTACATTATCAAATATCCTTTTTTCAGCAACTCGTTTTTTATTTTCTCAAAACTCTCTTTATTCATTGTTTCAATGGTATGCATATGAAGTCCGTCAGTAAGCGAGCATAAAGGCTCTACACTTGAGGCTGTCAGCTTTTCCATGAATTTTTCAATATCATCTTTAGTTTTTATATTCAAATTTCCTTTTACCTCACCGTAAACACCATGCTCCACAAACACATCCAGTATTTTCCCACCGTGATTTACTATTATTCCAAGCTCATCTTCCAGCTCATATTTTCCCGAATGACGGCAGACAACAGTGTTAAGAACCCCTTCCCGCCTGAACTTTATGTAGCCGTTCGGAGTGGCTGTAATATCCTCACCGGTTGCTCTCAAAAGAGATATGTCCTGTACTATTACCTGTCTTGAAACATTAAATTTTTTCCCCAAAACACTTCCTTTTACACTTTCAGAGGATTCGTTTAATATATTCAATATCTGATTTCTTCTTTCCTGATTATCCAAAATTTTACACCTCATTTCATTCTGTATATTCTTCTGTCTTGTCACCTTTGATATTTAATTTATCATATTTTGGAGTTTTTTTCAAACTTTATTTTCAAAAAGTATGTGTATTAAAAAAAGCCGGATTCAAAATCCGGCTGATTTCTGGTATAATTGTTTTATGACTAATAAAATAACTATACAGAATAAACTGAAATATATTCTCAGCAATAATATTATACAC
>JAITVW010000162.1 GCA_031285605.1 Fusobacteriales bacterium
TGTAGGAAGTCCGCCGAAAAACGAAGCGACTACGCTGGATAACCCATTTCCGATAATTCCTCCTGCGAGCTCCTCATCTGTGGCTTCCCTTCCCATTCCACCTACTGTAGTAGCAGAAATATCTCCCACTGCCTGTACAGAGTTTACTATATATATTATTGACATTGATATGATAGCGTTTATTGGAAATTCCAAGCCGAAATGCATAGGTTTTGGTACAGAGAACCATCCTGCCTGACCTATACTGGCAAAATTAACCATTCCAAGCATGAATGCCGCTGCATATCCTACTACAATACCTATTAATATAGAAGCCAGCTTCACATAACCCTTACCAAACTGGTTACATATAAGTACTACTACCAATGTTAAGACTGCTATTCCCCAGTGTTTTAGCGAACCAAACTCTTCCGGAGGAAGATTGGCTCCGCCGGCCATATATTTTATAGCTATTGTATACAGCGAAAGCCCTATCGTAAGCACCACGGTTCCGGCTACTATCGGCGGAAAATACTTTCTGAGATGTTTCAGAAATATTCCCACAAATACAGCTACTACCCCTCCTACCAGCTGAGCCCCAAAAATGGCTTTTATTCCATATTGGCTTCCCAGTGTAGTCAGTGTCGGAACATATGCAAAACTAACACCCATTATTACCGGTAATCTGGCTCCCAATTTCCATACAGGATAAAGCTGAAGCAGTGTTGCTATACCGGCTATAAAAAATGCGCACTGTACTAGTAAAGTCTTGTCGGACTGACTTAATTTACACACATTGGCAACTATTATTGCCGGTGTAACATTCCCCACTACCATAGCCAGTACATGCTGTAATGAAAGTGGAAAAGCTGCCTTAAATGACGGTTTACCGTCTACGTCAAATACTGAATTACTTACTGTTTTACTCACGTTTTTCCTCCATTCTACTTCTTCTCAAAAAATTAATCATTCTTAATTTTTAAAAAATAATCAATTTTTCAAAGTGCCATAAACTTCCGGAGAATCCTTTCTCTCCTTGCTGCATTTGTAAAAAATGACAAGCTAGGCAAGAGTACCGGAATCGCTGAAATATTTAACTGTGGAAGTCCGAAATAGAATGGATTTGAATTTATTTTCACTTGTCTGTTTATCGGTAAATTATCTCTCTCAAATGGTAAATTCTCTTCTTCTGGACTTTTTCTAATCCTAAATGACTTAATTTTTTTTATCTGAAAATTATTTTCACTCTTAAGCCTTCCTCTTACTTCACCATCGCTCATATTTCTACACCTCTTTCACCGGGTTTCCCCGGCTGATTTATTTGTGCCCTTTTTTTATTTCAATATACTTAAAAAGTATATTTGATTTAGCCTGGAAGTATGTTGTATAAAGTTAAATTCTATTAAATACATAACTTTTTATAACATTTTATTTTTCATCTACTATCACTGTCCCTGTTAATCCTGCTATCCCGTCCTTTGCTTTTTCCAGTGACGTAACAAGTGCTCTTCTTCCCTGTTTTGATACAGCAAAACCTAAAGCAGCTTCTACTTTCGGAAGCATTGATCCCGGGGCAAAATGTCCCTCTTTTATATATTTTTTAGCATCATCTATTGATAACTTATCAAGCCACTGCTCATTTTCCTTACCGTAGTTTATAGCTATTTTTTCTACTGCCGTTAATATTATCAGATAATCTGCATCCATTAATTCAGCCAGCTTTGCAGATGCGAAGTCTTTATCAATAACTGCAAATTCCCCGAGAGTTCCTTTTCCTTCCGCATATTTTACAGGAATTCCGCCTCCGCCCACAGTTATAACTATTTGTGAATTCTCAATTAATGTTTTAATTGTTTTCTTTTGTACTATATCTACAGGTTTTGGAGAAGCTACTACTCTTCTGTATCCTCTTCCTGCATCCTCCATCATAGTATATCCTTGTTTTTCCAGCTTTTCGGCTTCTTCTTTAGTATAGAATGCACCTATTGGTTTATTGGGACTTTTAAATGCAGGGTCATCCCCGTCTACTAATACCTCAGTAACTATAGTAGCTACTTCTTTATCAATATTTCTTCTTTTTAATTCATCTCTTATAAATCTCTGCAAATGATAACCTATATATCCCTGACTCATTGCCACACATTCAGTTATCGGCATTTCAGCAAAATTCGGAAGATTTTTTGCAGCAGAGTCCATTGCCAGATTTATCATCCCTACCTGTGGACCATTCCCATGGGCAAGTATTACTTCATGTCCTGCTTCAATCAGATCAACTATCGGTATTGCCGTTTCTCTTACTGCATCCCTTTGTTCTTTAGCACTGTTCCCAAGTGCATTTCCGCCTAATGCAACTACGATTCTATTTTTCATTATTTCCTCCAAAATTTTGAATTAAAATAAGACTGCCTTTTTTGTGATGTAAGATGTTGTGCAACTCTTTAGGCAGTCCTATGGATTTTATATAAAATGTGCGCTAACACCTAAATAATACTAAATATTCTTATTTTTCAAAAAATCTTGGTTTTTTACCTTCACTAAGAGCCTTTAACGTAGCTACAGGATCTTTTACTTTACTTAAGAACATCATTGCAGCTATGATATAAGGTTTATATCCGGCCTCTTTATATAAAGGTACTCTGTATCTGTCGAATACCGACGCTTCTACTTCTCCTTCTTTGCAGCTTACTCCTGTTATATCTGCCGGTAAACAGTGCATATAAAGAGCTTTTCCGTCAGTTGTTGTTTTCATTAACTCTTCAGTACACTCCCAATCTTTATGGTTAGCATTTTGAGCTAATAACTCTTTCTCTAAAACATTAATTTCATCGAATTTTCCTTCTCCGTAAAGATTAGTTCTTTTTTCCATAGCGGCAAATGGAGCCCAGCTCTTTGGATAAACTATATCTGCATCTTTAAATGCTTCAGCCATATTATTAGTTTTTACGAAACTTCCTCCAGAAGCTTTGGCATTCTTTTTAGCCACTTCTTCTACTTCAGGCATTACTTCGTATCCTTCAGGGTGAGCAAGTACCACTTCCATACCAAATCTGCTCATAAGACCTATGATCCCTTGAGGAACAGACAGAGGCTTTCCGTATGACGGAGAATATGCCCAAGTCATGGCAATTTTCTTTCCTTTTAAGTTTTCTACCCCGCCGAATTCATGGATAATATGTAACATATCAGCCATACTTTGAGTAGGGTGGTCTATATCACACTGTAAGTTTACTAAAGTTGGTCTTTGCTCTAACACACCGTCTTTGTGTCCTTCCTGAACAGCTTGTGATACTTCCTGCATATAAGTATGTCCTTTTCCGATATACATATCATCTCTGATACCGATTATATCAGCCATAAAAGAAATCATATTTGCAGTTTCTCTTACTGTTTCCCCATGAGCAATTTGTGATTTTCCTTCATCAAGATCCTGTACTTCAAGACCTAAAAGATTACAAGCACTTGCGAAACTAAATCTGGTTCTTGTAGAATTATCTCTAAATAATGAAATTCCCAGCCCGCTGTCAAATACTTTAGTAGATACATTTTGCTCTCTTAAGTTACGTAAAGCATCTGCCACAGCAAAAACCGAATTTAATTCGTCTGTTGATTTATCCCATGTTAAAAAGAAATCATCATTTAACATATCTTTATAATCTAATTTTTCCAGTCTTGCTACTATTTCTTCAAATTGTTTCATTTTATCCATTATCAATTTTCTCCTTTATAATTTTATTTTATTATTCTTCATAATCCCGCATTTATTATATAAACATCCTTTTATATAATATTTCTGTTACTTTGTGTAAGTTGACGGAATTGCAGCGTACATAGCAGCACATACTACTAAGTCGTCTTTCCAAGTTTTTTCATTTGGAGCATGAGCCTGAGCTTCTGCACCCGGTCCAAAACCGATACAAGGTATTCCGTTACGTCCCATAATAGAAACTCCGTTTGTAGAAAATGTCCATTTGTCTGTAAGCGGACGAGCTTTTCTCATAGTTTCTGTTTCTTTTGACCCGATACGAGTATCTCCGTAAAGACCTTTGTAAGCTTCTTCCAAAGCAGCTGTTACTTTATGATCTTCAGGTATTACCCAAGTCGGGAAATAACACTCTATCGGATAAACAAGTCCTGTGAATGACGGACGAGAATATTCATACATAGAAACTTTTACATCATTTCCGTATTTTTTTACATTTGGTAAGTTACGGATTTCTTCAAGACAGCTTTCCCATGTTTCTCCGTCAGTCATACGACGGTCTAACGAAATTGCACAAGAATCTGCAACAGCGCAACGGCTTGGTGAAGTAAAGAAGATTTCAGAAGTAGTAACTGTTCCACGTCCTAAGAATCTAGCTTCTTTCCATTTTGGATTGTACTTCTCATCAAGCATTTTTACAAGCCCTTTTATTTCTTTGTCGTCTGCTGCGTCATTTTCATTCAATGCACGTATATCCTGAAGAATATCTGCCATTTTATGGATTGCGTTATCCCCACGTTCAGGAGCTGACCCATGACATGATACACCTTTTACATCCACACGGATTTCCATACGTCCACGCTGTCCTCTATATATACCACCATCAGTCGGTTCTGTAGAAACTACAAATTCCGGACGGATTTTGCTTTCTTTTATCATATATTCCCAGCACAGACCGTCACAGTCTTCTTCTTGAACAGTCCCTGCCACTAATACTGTATATTTATCACTTAACATTCCTAAGTCTTTCATAATTTTAGCACCGTATACAGCTGAAACTATTCCGCCGAGCTGGTCAGAAGTTCCTCTTCCTCCGATACTTTCGTCATCTTCATATCCTTCATACGGATCAAACTTCCAGTTAGTAATTTCTCCTATACCTACTGTATCTATATGCCCGTCAAAAGCTATTAAAGTTTTTCCTGTTCCCATGTATCCAAGCACATTACCCATAGGATCAATTTCAGCTTTATCAAAACCTAATTTTTCCATTTCTTCTTTAATTCTTCTTGAGTGACCTTCTTCGTCGGCACTTTCTCCGGGTATTCTTATAAGATCCCTAAGAAATTTAGTCATGTCAGCTCTGTAACCTTCTGCTTTTGCTTTAATTGCATCAAAATCCATTTTAATAAACCTCCATATTTAATTATTTATCTAAAATCAGATAGCCTGCTATCCATATTTTATTAACTGTTTTTATAAATCAATGCTTGGTACGTCTCCATCCCACACTATTGATTTGTATTTATCCGGATCTGTATCTCCCTCTGTACTAAACAGCAATACTTTTGAATCCTTATTTAAATTCAGCTTTTCTCTTAAGTCTTTATATCTTTCATCTTTCATAAGCAGTGCTACTACACCTAATGTAACTGCACCTGATTCACCTGATGTAACCTGTCTGTCACCCTTCATAGGAGCTCCAAGCATTCTCATACCTTTCGCAGCTACATAATCAGGACATGATAAGAATGCACTCGCATAATTTTTCAATATTTCAAATCCTATTATGTTAGGTTCGCCGCAGGCAAGACCGGCCATTATAGTCTGCATATCCCCGCCTACGTTTACAGGTTTTCCGTCATTTTGAACTGCTGATTCATAATAACAGTTAGCAAGATCAGGCTCTACCACTACAGTAACAGGTACGTTATCTTTGAATACAGAAGCGAAGAAACCTTGTACTGCTGCTGCAAGCGATCCTACACCTGCCTGTATAAAGATATGAGTTGGTCTGTCTACACCGGCTTTTTTAAGCTGTTCCAATGCTTCAAGAGCCATTGTTCCGTAGCCTTGCATTATCCACACAGGTATGTCTTCATAACCTTCCCATGCAGTATCCTGTACTACTACACCATTAGTAGCCTCAGCATTTTTAGCGGCAAGTCTTACAGCATCATCGTAATTCATATCAGTAATACTGGCATCAGAACCTTCTGCTTTTATATTATCTAGTCTTATTTGTGATGACCCTTTAGGCATATATACTACTGATTTCTGCTTTAGTCTGTTGGCAGTCCAAGCTACACCTCTGCCGTGATTTCCGTCTGTTGCTGTATAAAACGTTATATCACCCAACTGTTTTTTAGTTTCATCAGAAATAAGCTTATTATAATCTAACTCTGATATATCTTTTCCTAATTTTTCTGCCAGGTATTTCGCCATTGCAAATGATCCGCCTAACACTTTAAACGCATTCAGACCAAATCTGTACGACTCGTCTTTTACATAAATACCCCCGACTCCTAATTCTTTTGACAGATTTTTCAGGTCTGCAAGCGGAGTTTCCTCATATTGCGGAAAGCTTTGGTGGAAGTTTTTTACTTTTATTATTTCTTCCTCTCCTAATATTTTTATACTTTCCTCTTTGTTTGATTTAGGCATTGTATTCATACGCCATCTGATTTCTTCCATTGTCTCTGGTATTCCCCTCTCTAAAAGATATTTTTTTTATTAACTTTATATTTGAATCAGTATTTAAAAATACCGGCTATAAAGTACATATCTGTACAGTAGCTTATTCACATACCACATATTTTCCGGCATGCTTTTCATTGTTAATTTTTTCTTTATCTTCATAAAAAATTCTTATGAAGATAAAGAAATTTATATATAAATCTAGTCTCTAACTATTTGAATAAAATTGATTTTTCCTGCTTTTCTGCTACAGTTCCTATTATGTGTGACTTGATTTCGAGTTTATTTAATTCTTCCAGCATCTTTTCGGCATCTTCGCTGCTGCATGATACCAAAAGTCCCCCTGATGTCTGCGGATCAAATACAATATTGCTTAAGTATTCCGGAATATCAATAAACTCATACTTATCTTTCAGATATTCCATGTTATTAAACATACCGCCGGGTACAAGTCCCTGTTTTGAATATTCTTCTGCTTCTTTTATATACGGAATTTTTTCTTTATCCAATACTATTGTAACGCCCGAAGAACTGGCCATTTCATATGAATGACCCATAAGCCCGAACCCGGTTACATCTGTACAGGCTGAGATATTATATTTTCTTACTATTTCTGAAGAATATTTATTTAGAGTCGTCATTGACTTAATAACAGCCTCTTTAGAATGGTCCGATGCCTTTCCGCTTTTCATTGCCGTACTTATAATTCCTACTCCAAGCGGCTTTGTCAGTATGAGGACTTCCCCAACTCCGGCACCGTAATTTTTTAATACTTTGTCAGGAGAAATAATCCCTGTTACTGCCATGCCGTATTTTGGCTCTTCGTCCTCAATGGTATGGCCTCCTACGATTATGGCACCGGCTTCTTTAGCTTTATCAATGCCTCCTCTTAAAATCTCTCCTAATACTGAAAGGTCAATACGATTTGGAAAACAGACTATATTTAATGCTGTTACAGGGTCTCCCCCCATTGCATATACATCACTCAGAGCATTAGTCGCTGCTATAACGCCGAATGTATAAGGATCGTCTACTATAGGGGTAAAAAAATCCACTGTCTGGATTATTGCCGTTTGATCATTTAATTTATAAACTCCGGCGTCATCCGAAGTTTCTGTTCCTACAATTAAATTTTCATTGTGTACTTTAGGTAACTTTTCCAGTACCTCCGAAAGTTTTTTAGAAGAAAGCTTTGCTCCGCAGCCACATTTTCTTGCGTATTCTGTTAATTTTATTTCCAATTTTCACACCTCATTCTCTAAAATTAAATTCATTATCTGCTGTACACCTGCAGAAACCCATGTTCTTTAGCTCTTTATAAATATAATGCTGTTTTTTTTTAATATGAATAATCTTTATTTCATTGTACCCTAATTTTTTTATTTGTCAATATGTTTTCCGTATTTTTTTTCATTCATTTCACTTTTTTTCATTTCTTAATACAAAAAAATATTATAAAAGCCTTTATTTATGTGTTTTCTGCAGATAAAGCAAAAAAATATTTTTGTTTCCAATAAACTACATTTTATTTACTTTAAAAAGTTTGTTCAATTATTTGAAAAAATCTGTTACAATTTTACTGTAATCTTGATATTTTACATTTTTCACTTCATTTAACGGAGCTTAAAATTAATATTTTCAGTAATTTTTATTAAAATAAGAATCGCTATTATTAAAACGCTGTAATTTATATAAAATTCTCCTTTCCTTATGCTCCCCGCCCTTAAAATATAACATATATCTGCCTTTTAGTCAATTTGATAATTAAAAAATATAACATTTTTCATTTAAAAAAATGAAAATAAACCTGCTGTCATGAAATCATCCCTTATATTTATACCCGCCAGACCGTTAATCAGCTCTTTCCCCACATTATGGCAGCATATTATTATAAATTAAAGAGACTGTTCAATATAAGATTTCCGGCTGAGAATATCATGTAAAAACCTGTTTTTAAACGGTCTCTTTTTTCTTACTAAAATATAGAAGATTACTTTTTATCACTGGATTTGCGTATTTCAGAGAAAAATGATATCATATCTTTATATTTTATTTTAATAATTAAATAATTTTATACACAAATGTGCCGAGGAGGTATTTTACTTTATGGATAAATTCAAGGAAAAAAATCTGCTGTTTCAATTTTTGGAAAGTATTTTTGAAAATAATATTGATAATTCCTCTATTAACAAAATTGAAAAGAAACTTTTTGAAAAATTAAGTACTGCTGAGAATACTGATTTTGAAGCTGTCACTGATCTTATTCACGAGCTGTGCAGTGAAATAAAATACAATTATTTTCTTTACGGTATACTTGCAGGAAATATTATTGACGAATTTTCAGAATAATACTATATTACTACCTTCTTAGTTAATATATATTATAAAAGAAGTCTTTATTCTGACTTCTTTTTCTGCTGCATAAATTCAGCTCTTAATCTGTTTATGTATTTTGGCTTCTTTCATCCTGGACACCTGTTTTTTCTTAATTATTTTATATCATCAAGACTTTAGCGACCAATTATCCAATATTTCATGCTAACACCATTTTAACAATGATCTAGTTCTTTTTTTTCTTATCTTTATTCCTGAAGTCCCACGGCGGAACAGGATTTTTTTTACTCCAAAGACCTTTTTCTCCGGATTTTGCTTTTTGCTCATAGATTTTGTACTGAACATCTTTTTTGGAGTATTCTTTATACCACCATGCATATCCTTCCTTCAGCATAGTTTCATTTATATTTTCCCCGCTTATATAGATAATGGAAATATCACGCCCATATCTGTCCTTTGACATAAAATCTATATTTATATCCTTCCCCTGAATCCTGTTATAAAGATACTGCCTTGACTCCATACCGTATTCCTGATCCTTTTCAGGAGCATCAATCCCGTACAGCCTCAGTTTCCTTTTTTCACCGTGGTCGTTTATAGTTACAGTATCTCCGTCACTTACATTCAGAACTCTGTATGTATCATCAGAAGGCATCCCTTTCTGACCAAGATTATATTTATCCCCGAAATAGCTGATTAAGAAAATGAGCACTGATACTATAGTTGTTATAGACTTCTTTTTCTTTCTTCTTATAGTTGTTCTTCTTTTTTTTCTGCTTCCAGCCATGTCCTCCTCCTGATTTTTTCAGGCTGGTGTTTTTTAACAGTGCCAAAACATCCATGCCTTTTAAGTATAGGACTTAGACAAATGCCCGAGCAAAATAAAAAAATGCCTAAGTTCCAATATCAAAACCTTGTTTTATTTTTCAAAATATAAATAAAATAAGGCATCAATACAAATATCTTATATAAAATATTTCTTTTTGTCAAAGCCTATTTTTAAAATTTTTTTGTCTCTTTTATTTTTACCAAATAAAACTTTCAGTTATAAAAAAACTATTATATTATTTTTTGTGAAAATACGTTATAATATGAGAAGCAACTTTTTAAATATGGAGGAATCATGAAAAAAACTTTAATATCCGTAATATTTTTAATTTTTTCTCTTACTGTCTTTGGAAACTATACTGTAACTCAGGGAGCTAATGTAAAATTAAGCGAAAAAGAACTAAAGACCAGTAACACGGAGATAGAAAACAGGGTAAAAACTGTTTTTGACATTAATTCGTATTCTCCTGAAGAAGTAAAAAGCATAATCTGGAGAGAATATCCTCTTTTGACTTCGAGTTCCACAGAAGAAGCAGATGTATTCATAAATTACATAAAATCTCTTTTTAGCCATACCAGATATGAAATCAAAAGAATTAATTACACAGACAGCAATACTGCAAAATTAACTCTCTCAGTTTTTATTCCGAATCTTGATGAGCTTTCTGCCGATACAAAACAGGCGGAAATAGAAAAGAAGGTAGAGAAAAAATTTAATGAAAAAACAGGAATTACTTACAATGCTTTGGAAAAAGACAACAAACTTATGAAAAAATACGAATCTTTACTAATTACACTTTATATGGAAACTTCTTCCGAAGAAATAAAAAATATAAAAACCTTTAATAAGGAAGAAACGGTTTATACCATGAAAAAAAACGGCAATGTATGGAACTTTGAAAATAATGCCATAAATTTTTTCGGAGGCTAAATTACCAGAAATAACTATAATAATTCAGGAGGTACATACTATGAAAAAACTTTTAATATTATTCTCAGTATTTTTATTCTCATTTTCATTTTCAGAAAGCACATATAAACTGACTATTCCAAAGGAACTCAAAATGAGTACTGCGGAAGCTGCGCAAAATAATTCACAAATTGAAAACCTGTTTTCAGAAACTTTTGGTGCCGATACTTATTCCATGGCAAATATAAGAAAAGCCTTCGGCATTACCAAGGCTGCTGGTACAAAAGAAGAGGAAATTCTTATTTCCAATGCTTCTGCTTTTCTTCAGAGCTATCTTGCAGCTGCCAGATACACTATAAACGAAATTTCTTATA
>JAITVW010000076.1 GCA_031285605.1 Fusobacteriales bacterium
GTGCAAAGAATATGTTCTGTCCTCCTTCGATCATTTTTCCGCCCACTTCCAGAACTCCTCCAAGCGGTGTATACCAAAATAAAGGATAAATCGCATGGTGTAATCCGAACACATTCAGAAGTCTCATTGAAAAACCATAGAGAAAAGTTCCCGGATACCCCATTGCAGAAAAAGCTTCTCCTGCTTTTACTATTGTTCTGAATACTGCCGGCCAGAAAAAAGGAAATATCGCTCCTATTGGAATAAAAATAAGTATTGTAATTACCGGTACCAGTCTGTTTCCACTAAAGAATGCTAGATAATCAGGTAATGCAACATTGGAAAATTTATTTGTAACATAGGCTGAAACCATACCACAGATAATTCCGCCGAACACACCGGTCTGTAAAGTAAATATTCCCAGCTCACTTGCATATGAAGCTTTTATTCCCTGTGCTTCTGCCACACTCTTACCTGCCTGTATAAGGTAATCTACAGCTACTACATCAGGTGTTATTCCCATAAATTTTAATATAAGATTTATTACGGTATGAAATATTAAAAATCCCAGAACTGCGGACAATGCAGCAGTTTCCTTATTAATATCGGCAAGCCCGATTGCTATTCCTACTGCAAACAGCAAAGGAAGATTGGCAAATACCAGTGAACCTACAGTAGAACATAATATTAATATTTTATTCATTATTGTTCCATCTGCCAAAAAGTTCAGCTGATATGTTTGAATCAGCGTAGGATTAGTAAAAGCACCTCCTACTCCTAACAAAATACCTGCCATCGGTAATATCGCAATTGGCAGCATAAAAGCTCTTCCTATTTTTTGTAAAACAGAAAATATACTCTTCATGATTTTCCTCCTAAATTATACTTCTTTTATTTTCTCACTAAATGCTTTAGTTATTAACTGAGGCCTTGTTATCGCCCCGCCCACCACTACACAAAATGCTCCCAGCTCCAATACTCTTTTTGCTTTTTCCGGAGTATCTATTTTTCCTTCTGCTATCACAGGAACAGACGCTGAATTTAACACATCTTTTAAAAATTTAAAGTCATTATCCGCTATATTTTGATTTTTTGTATTTTCTGTATAGCCGTGAAGCGTCGTACCTATAAAATCAAATCCCAGCTTTTCAGCATTTTCTGCTTCTTCCACTGTGGAAATATCAGCCATAAACATCTGTTTTGGATACTTCTCCTTTATTGTTTTAAAAAATTTATTTAATTCTGTTTCTTTTGGTCTCATTCTCAGGGTAGCATCCAGTGCTATTATCTCTGCACCGCTTTGGATAAGAACATCTATTTCGTCCATGGTAGGTGTTATATATACTTCAGAATCAGGGTATTCTTTTTTAATTATCCCGATTATCGGCATATCCACAGTTTTCTTTATCTCTGTTATATCTGCCACGGTATTTGCTCTTATTCCGCCGGCACCGCCTTCCTTTGAAGCAAGAGCCATCCTTCCCATAATGAACGGACTGTGCAATGGTTCATCCTCTAATGCCTGGCATGAT
Source organism: Fusobacteriales bacterium (assembly GCA_031285605.1). GTDB lineage: Bacteria > Fusobacteriota > Fusobacteriia > Fusobacteriales > Leptotrichiaceae > Sebaldella. The sequence continues at coordinate 1,512 of JAITVW010000076.1, forward strand.
ACAATAAGATTTTTTCTTAAGATTTCCATTACTTCTTCATTTTTCATATTTTCTCCTTCTTCGGAAATTTGTTCCTTTTTTTATTATAAAAATAAATTTTTGTTCCACTAATTTATACCATATTTTTTTATTTTGTCAAATTAAATTTACTGTATAATAAAAAAACATGCCTGATATCCTGCTATACCACATGTTTTTTATTTTTTTTTATTCAAAAGCTATAAGTGCAGCTGCTCTTCCTGAATCTTTTCCTTCTCTTCTGTAAGAATGAAACTTTTCTTCCATCGTACTTTCAGAAGCTGTAATAATATTTTTATCAGGAATTCCCATTCTCAAAGCTGTTATTTTATTAAATCCCACATTATCAAAATAATATTTTGATTTATTTTTAGAATATATAAATGAATTTTCTATAAGCTCTCTGTCAAATTTTTCTGTAAATTTTTCATAAAATTCTGTTCCTACTTCATAGTCAGAAACACCTATTCCGATTCCTAAAGCTAATAATATATTTTTTGGATTACTTCCATACTCTTTTATCATAGTCTCCAAAAGGTTTTTTTGGATTTCCTTGTATGTTCCCGGCCATCCTGAATGTGCTATACCAATAGCACTATTTTCCATATCATAGATAAATATCGGAAGGCAGTCTGCATAAAATGTAAATAATGCCACATCTTTCCTGTTAGTTACAAATCCGTCTATGCCGTGATAAGAATATCTTGTTACATGTTCATTAATTATTTTTATATTGTTACTGTGCGTTTGGTGTGATTTTACTTCTATTCTTTCGTCCATTTTCAGCATTTCAAGTAATTTTATCCTGTTTTCACAGGGTTTATCTTTACTTTCACAGTAATCTGACATATTACCAAGATTTTTTTTAGTATATACCGCTGTTATTCCGTTTTTCTTAAATCTGTCTATATAGTAATAATCTTTTTCTTCTCTATACATACCATACCTCCGTTTAGAAAAAATTACTGTCTGCTGTCCAGCTCATTTTCATAAAAATCATATATTTTCAACATATCTGCTCTTTCTGTTTCGGTCAAATCCCTTGTTCTTTTTGTATTAGTGTAATCACTGTATAAAACTACCTCTATTTTTTCTTCTGATTTCAAAAGTCTCACCAGATCATCAGTCTGTTTATCATCCAGAATAAAAGCTATGTATTCTTCTGTACTCAGATTAACTCTTGTTCTGTCCAGCCAAAATGAATTACCGGAAAGCTTCATTGCTTCAAAGTTTATTCTTACCAGATTTCCTGAACTTTTAAAATCTACGGCACCCATATGAAACCAGTTTTTGCTTCTATTTTTTATAGAAAGATAAAGATATTTTCTGTTATCAATATTTTTATCATCTTTGATAAAGAAAAAAACATAATCATTCTGTTTGAAAATATTATTTTCAAG
>JAITVW010000217.1 GCA_031285605.1 Fusobacteriales bacterium
TAATTACTGCACAGAAAAGCAGATCCGGATATGTGAATTACAGTGTGTCAAAGAGATCATTCGGAATTTTGCTGATATCAATATTAAGAAAAATATATTATTACGGCAAAAATTCCGCAAAGGCTGTGGAAGCCAGACTTGGAAATGAATTTATATTTTATCAGAGAAGATACAGCAAACCGGGTAAAGAAGCAGTTTTTATAATAACAATATTATTAATAAATTTATTTTTGGTGGTATGGTATGCTTAAATTGGAAGATGTTGTTTTTTCATATGAAAAAGGGACAGAAATAATAAAGGGAATAAATATTAATATAGAAGAGGGAAAGAAGATAGTGTTTCTGGGTGAGAACGGATCGGGAAAATCAACATTGTTTTTACTTATGAACGGTCTTCTGAAGCCTGAAAAAGGAAATCTTTATTTTAAAGGTGAAAAAATAAGATATAAGAAAAAAGAATTGAATAAGCTGAGGGAAAAGGTAGGTATTGTATTTCAGGATCCGGAAATACAAATATTTGCTCCCACAGTGATGCAGGAAGTAACCTATGGTTTGAAAAATCTTGGTTATTCTTCAGATGAAACAGAAGAAAGAGCACTGGAAGCATTGAAAGCTCTGGAAATAGAAAATTTACGCGACACACCATGCCATCATTTGAGCTACGGTCAGAAAAAAAGAGCGGCAATAGCGTCTATAACGGCGATGAAGCCGGAAATATTAATATTGGACGAGCCTCTTGCCTGGCTGGATCCTAAAAATAAGAAGAGAATGCTGGAAATACTTCTGAATTTTTCAAAAGAAGGAAAAACAATGATTGTTTCCACACATGATGTAAATTTTGCGTATGATTTTGCTGATTATATTTTTGTGCTGAGGAACGGTCAGCTTTTGAAAAGCGGTGATAAAAAAGAAGTTTTTTCTGATTTTGAATTTTTGAAAAATGCAAATCTGGATGTCCCTATGATTCTGAAAATATACAGTCATCTAAAAGACAGTTTGAATACTGACTTTGACAGTTTTCTTGCAGGATATAACAGATTTTTGGAGGAGAATTTTTGATGAGAAAGATATTAATTGCCGGTGCAATGAGCGGAAGCGGAAAAACCACAGTAAGCAGTATTATTATGTCTGCCTTTGAAAATGTTGCTCCGTTTAAAATAGGACCTGACTATATAGATCCCGGATATCACAGACTTTTTACAGGAAATACCTCATATAATCTGGACTCGTTTATGTTTGATGAGAATACCCTGAAATATATATTCGAGGAAAATTCCAAAGGAAAAGATATAGCAGTAATAGAAGGTGTAATGGGACTTTATGACGGAATAAACCATACCAAGGATAATTTTAGTACTGCACACACGGCAAGAATTCTGGATGTTCCTGTAATTTTTGTGGTGAATGCAAAAGGAATATCCACAAGCATAGCAGCAGAGGTGCTGGGATTTGCAGGTTTTGACAAAGATGTCAATATAGCAGGAGTTATTCTGAATAATGTTTCCGGGGAAAATCTTTATCTTAGTTTGAAAGAGGCTGTGGAAACATATACAGGTATTGAGTGTCTGGGATATATACCTAATGATGAGAATATCGGTGTGGAGAGCAGGCATCTTGGACTGAAGCAGGCATTTGAAGCAGGGAATTCGGTTGAAAGAAAAGAATTTTTGAAGAGTATAGGGGAAAAATATCTAAATCTAAAAAGAATATATGAAATTGCAGAAAGCTCCGAAGAATATAATATAAAAAAACCTGCCGAGGGACTTAAAAATATTTTTAAAGGGAAAAGAGCCGCGGTAGCCAGAGATAAAGCATTTTCATTTTATTATGAGTCAAATTTTGATATGATGAGGTATGCAGGCTTGGAGCTTGTGGAATTCAGTCCTGTATATGACAGTAAGATTCCTGAAAATGTTGATTTCATCTATCTTGGAGGAGGATATCCCGAGCTTTATGCAAAAGAGCTTGCAGAAAATACAGAGATGAAAAAAAGCATTACGGCGGCACATAAGGCAGGAATACCTATATATGCAGAGTGCGGGGGATTTATTTATCTTACAGACGGACTTAAAAATATTGATGAAAAATTTTATGAATTCTGCGGAATATTTGATATAAAAATAGCTATGAGAAAAAAGCTTAATACGGGAAGATTCGGATACATACATATTAATATGAAAAACGGACTTAAAATAAGGGGACATGAATTTCACTATTCAGAGATATTTGAGAATAATGAAAAACAATGTTTTTACAGTATAAAGAAAGAAAACGGCAGGGAATGGAAATGCGGCTATAAGAAAAATAATACTCTTGCCGGTTATCCTCATATTGCTTTTTATTCCGAACCTGAATTTTTGAGATTTTTATTTAAGCAGATCCCATAGAAAACAGGAGGAAAAAATGTCGTATATAAAAGCACCAATGGATATAGAAAAAAGAAGTTTTGAAATAATAGAAGAGGAGCTCGGAGAAAAAATAAACAGCTTTACAGAAGCCGAGAAGCCTGTGCTAAAAAGAATTATACATACCACAGCGGATTTTGAATATGCTGATCTTCTGGATATAGAAAATGATGCAATAAATTCCGGAATGGAAGCATTAAAATCCGGATGTAAGATTTATTGTGATACTAATATGATAGTAAATGGATTAAGCAAAAGCATACTTGAAAAATTCTCCGTGAAAGTGTATTCACTCGTATCGGATGAAGAAACTATAAAGGAAGCAAAGGAAAGAGGCGTCACGAGGTCTATGGTGGGAATGGAAAAGGCTCTGAAAGATAAGGATACAAAAATATTTCTTATAGGAAATGCGCCTACGGCTCTTTATACACTTTTGGAAAATATGAAGGAAAATATACCAAAGCTGATAGTAGGTGTTCCCGTAGGTTTCGTAGGAGCTGGCGAATCAAAAGAGGAATTGTCAAAGTATGATGTTCCATATATAAGAATAAGAGGCAGAAAGGGCGGGAGTACAGTGGCTGTATCTATTCTTCACGGTATTTTATACCAGATGTACCAAAGGGAAGGAATGTAAACGAAATGGAAGGATATAGATATTATCAGGGGAAGCAGCTAAGGTGTGGTTTTACTACGGGAAGTGCAGCAGCAGCAGCAGCTCGGGCAGCAATGGCTGCGTTTTTCGGCAAAAGAGTCCCAGATGAAGTAATAATAGATCTTCCTGCAGGAAGAACTTTGAAAATAGGAATAAATACTGTGCGTGTAAGGGACGGCTATACTATTGCCTCTGTAATAAAAGACGGCGGGGATGATCCTGATATTACACACGGCATTGAGATTTTTTCAAAAATAAGCATCCGTGAGGATAATAAGGTGAACATATATGGCGGAATAGGAGTGGGAACTGTTACTAAGCCCGGTCTTCCCATGAAAGTGGGAATGTCTTCCATAAATCCTGTGCCTATG
>JAITVW010000009.1 GCA_031285605.1 Fusobacteriales bacterium
ATAAATTTTTCCCCTTCTATTTCAGGAAACTTATATTCTTTCAGTATTTGTGTCCGAAACATAAGTCCCTTATCTCCGGACACTTTATATTTATAATATATATCAAACTGATTGGATACTATTACATCTTCAGGAAATTTTTTCCCTATTATTTTTCCGTCAGGGTAAACTGACAAATATCCCATACCGGCAAGATCATCTCTTTTTTCATATTCTTCCCAGTATCTAAGTATTATTTCCAAGCCTTCTGGAATATATTTGTCATCAGAATCAAGGCAAATAAAAAGCTCTCCCTCTGCATTTTCCACAGCCAGATTATATGCCCGCTGTTTTCCGCCGTTTTCTTTTTTTATATAATTTATTTTCAATATATTTTCTTTTTGAAACTCTTTAACTGTTTCCTCGGTATTATCTGCAGATCCATCATCTATTATCAGCCATTCAAAATTTTTGTATGTCTGCATTTTCAGTGATTCGTATAATTCTGTTAATAATCCCGCCCTGTTATATGTCGGAGTAAAAACAGTAAATTTATATTCCATTTTTATCCTTTCTGTTTTCCTATCTCTGAAATTTTCTTCTTACTTTATTTAATATATTCAAAATTTTGCTGTATACTCTTTTATTTACTACCAGCTTCAGCACTGCCAGCAGATAAACCAGCTTTATAAAAAACTTTATAAAACTTATATCGGCAGATCCAAGATAGATAATAACAGGATTTACCATAATAACCAGATATAAAATGAGTTTTTTATAATTGAAGCGTACATTATACTTTTTCCTTATCAGTATCATTTCCAGTACGGCTCTCAGAAGAAATGCCGCAAGTGTAGTCCATGCCGCTGTCAGAGCTCCGAATACCGGTATCAGAAGAAAATTAAACGCCAGATTAAAAATCATACAAAAAAGTGTAAGAAAAATAATATACCAGCTTTCTTCATGAAAATGGAAAAAATAATCAAGACAGTAAAAAGCCTGAATCACTACAGCCGGAAGTATTACCGCCATGAACTCTATAGCATTGTAGAACTTCGCAGGAAAAATCATCATTATCAGCTCAGGTGAAAAAATCTGTGCAAATACGCATATTATAGTAAGAATCGCTATGAATTCCTCAAGTATTCCGGTCACATTTTTATCTTCCCTATCACTGCTCATTATTTCATAAAATTCAGGAGTCCAGCTGTCAATAAATGACCCTGTCACCACAGAAAGCACTCTTCCTCCGGTATAAGCAAGCGTATAATAACCTACTGTCTTAAAATCCAGAAACATCAGAAGCACAAGTCTGTCGCTTAAATTCACCACCTGATCCGTAAGCTCTATAAAAACCAGAGGTATTCCGTTTTTCAGGGAATATTTTATATATTCCGCTTTTACCGGAAGCCTGAAATTAGAAAAATATCCTTTGGCATAGTATAAAAACAAAAGCAGAACAGCTGCAAGATTAGCTGCAAGGTAACCTGTCACTCCCAGCTTCATTCTGCTTATAAAAAAAATAGCAAGCATATAGTTTGAAAAGAAACTAAGCAGACTGCCCAGAGCTACCTGTGTATATTTCTTCTGCATTCTGAAAAATCTTACAGCAAGAATATTAAATACATTTACTGTTGCTGTTGCTGCTGAAAGTATCACATAAGGACTATATGTTATTTTGTCCAGCCCCGGAATCCGAGAAAAAATTGATTCCGAAACAGGTGTCAGTAAAAACAGTAAAAATACTGCATTAATTATAATAAGTATAAAATTCGAGGAAAAAAAATAGCTTCCCAGTTCTTTTTTATTATCTTTCAAAACTACATACTGTTTCATCTGGGCATTATAAATCCCAAGTCCCAGAATCACAGTAAAAAATGTAGTCACAGGTGCAAGAGTCCCTATTATTCCATATTCCTCCACAGTAAGAATTCTGGTCATTATGGGAAGAAAGATTATTGAGCCGGCTTTGGTTATTACATTGGAAAGTGAGTAAACCAAAGTCCCTTTTAATAAATTTTTTCTGTCCACACTAAATCCTCTATCTTAAATTTAATAAATCATGTATTCTTATTATTCCTGCCAGTTTATCATTATCAACTACAGGAAGTACAGTTATCTGACTTTCTCTGGCCTCCATCTTTTCCAATGCTTCTATTGCCTGTATTTCCGGTGTAACATAAACAGGATTTTTAGTCATTATATCTTCTGCTGTATAATCAAAAAATTTCTCCTTATGTGCCAGAGCACGTCTTATGTCACCTTCGGTTATAATTCCTATAAGTCTGTCATCTTCCGCTATACACACAGCTCCCATTTTTTTCTTTGTAAGCTCCATAAGTACTGTATCTATGTGAGTATCCTTAGTAAGCTTTGGGAGCTCGTCATTCTTATGCATAAGATCTTTTACTTTCAAGAGCAGTCTTCTTCCCAGACTTCCTCCCGGATGGTATACTGCATAATTTTCCGGTTTAAAATCTCTCTTCTGCATTAATGCAGCAGCAAGTGCATCTCCCATTACCAGCGTTACCGTAGCTGATGTCATCGGAGCAAGTCCCATGGGACATGCTTCTTTATCTATTGCTATATTTATTATCAGGTCTGCCTCTTTTCCAAGTTCAGAAATTTTATTCCCCGTAAAAGCAATTATATCAGCGCCTATTCTTCTCACAGAAGGGAGTATATTGGATATTTCATCAGAATTACCGCTGTTTGAAATAGCTAATACTATATCTCCCTGTTTTATAACCCCGAGATCTCCGTGAAGTGCTTCGGCTGCATTTATAAATACCGAATTTGTTCCTGTAGAAGCCAGAGTAGCAGATATTTTCTTACCTATATGTCCTGACTTGCCGATACCGGTGATTACTACTTTTCCGTTTGACTCATAGATCATATCCACCATCTTTGAAAAATTTTCATCCAGTCTGTCTTTTACTTTTATAAGTTCTTCAATTTCAGCTTCAAAAACTCTCTTTGCTTCTGTAAGACTTTTATCCATTATTTATATCTCCTTGTTTTTTTATCTATTATAACACTTAACGGACTTTTCTTCAATTTAAAAACAAAAGCAAAACAGTATTTTTTTATCCGGTATATTCTACTTTCTTTAATTATGCTGATATAATAAATAATAATATTGTCATTCTCTGTTTATTTTGACTATAACAGTATTTTTTCTGCTATTTTAAATTTATCTGCTGAAAAAGGAACTTAATTCAGGATATAAAAGATCACTGCCTGTTATATAACTGTCATGATTATGCCCTTTCAAAATCATCAGTTCTGCATAAGGCATAGTCTCTGCCACATTTGTAAATGTTTTTTTATAAAATATATCATTTTCTCCGGCAATTATCAAAGACGGGATATTTATTCCGGCAAGCCTTTCCAATTCTATATTTGGTTCTTCCAGCATCAGTTTAAACAAAGGATTTTTAGTTTTTTTATATTCTTTCTTTACATACTCATAACAACTTTTCTTAAAATCCGACGGCTTCAGATTGACTCCCAGCAAAGCCATTTTTCTTATTACAGCCGGATATTTTAGTGCAAGAAACAAACCTATAACACCTCCGTCACTAAATCCTGCCAGAAATACTCCGCCCGGCTCCAAAGCATTAATAAATGAAAATACATCTTCCGCCGTTGTTTCATAAGAATAATCATCTGTCATAGAGCTCTTGCCGTGATTTCTGCTGTCTATTGCGTATACTGTAAACTTTTTCTTTAATTTTTCCGCAAGCTTATCAAAAATATGATGATCCTGACCGTTTCCATGCAGAAGTACAAGCGGCTCACCTGTACCTTTCTTACTGTATTCCAGTGTTATTCCGTTTACTTTTATATTCATATTTCTTCTCCCTTTGATTGCTTTATTAGATTCATTATACTCTTATTATAAAGCAGACTTGTGACACCTGTATGTCATGGTTCAAATATTTTTTCAAATATATTTAAAAAAGGGCATTCTATAAAATTATAAAACTGCCCTGACTCATTCAGGGATAAGAACCCTGATCTGCCTGTATTCTATTTTTCTTTTAAATACCTGTTTATTCCATTCACAATACCGTTTACTATAATAAAAATGCTGTTTTTATAACTTTTTCCATTGTTGGTCTCCCTGTAATTTTCAAATTATTGTTCTAAGCAGCTCCAGATTTCCTTCAATATTTACTTTTACATTTACCGGAATTAAAATAGACTCTCCTTTTTTTATTTCCAGCTCTCCTTTTTCATGCTTTATTTTTCCCATACCATCCAGAATAGAGAAAATTATCATGCTTTCACCGCTGATATCCTCCATGCCTGTATTATTCAGTCTTATTTTATCTATAGTATAATATTTTTTTTCTGCAAGTCTCTTTTTAGTTTCGGCACCTGAAAGATTGCCTGAAATAATATTTACTTTCATTCCAAAATCTATGACTTCTGCCGCTTTATCAATATGCAGTTCCCTTTTCACTCCGTTTTCCTCTCTGTCAAAATCATAAATTCTGTAAGTAACATCGGAATTTTCCTGAATTTCAGCTATAAGAACGCTTCCTTCCAGTGATGCATGCACTGTTCCCGGATTAATATCAATAAAGTCGCCTTTTTTTACAGGCTTTATATCAAACATATCATCAAAATCATTTTTCTTGGCTTTTTCTACAAATTTCTCCTTAGTCATTCCGTCTTTCATCCCAAGAATCAGCTTAGCATCATTGCTTGCTTCTATTACATACCATGACTCGCTTTTCCCCAGTTCGTTTTCATGCTTCATTGCATATTCATCACTTGGATGCACCTGTATAGAAAGCCTGTCGTTTACATCAAGATACTTTATCAAAAGCGGAAATAAATTTTTATACTCATTGTATACTTTCTCTCCCACAAGATCTCCCTTGTATTCATCCAATACTTCCTGCAGTGTTTTTCCGGCTAATTCCCCGTTTTCCACTATACTCATGCCGTGCGAATGTGCACTTATCTCCCATGATTCACCGATTTTTCTTCCGTCGGGAATATCCATTCCCAATACATTTTCCAATGCATCTCCGCCCCATATTTTGTCTATAAATACCTTTTTAAATCTTAATGGATATAACAATTCATTCACTCCTGTCTATATTAGACCTCTTTGAAAATCATAATCCGGCATTTTCACAGTATGATTTTCAAAAAAAATCTTTTGTTTTATTATTTATTAATTTTGTCCATCATCTTTTTTATTTCCTGTGTTTTATCCTTATGGCATATCAGCAGGGCATCCCCTGTATTTACTACTACAAAGTGTTCAAGTCCTATTGTTGCTATTATTTTATTTTCCTTATTTATAATAATGTTATCTTCCGAATCAAGCTCGTAATAAGTTCCTTCGGTTTCTTCCCTTATGATGTTTCCATCCTTATCCTGTGGGAAAACCTCTTCCAGAGACCTGAAACTGCCGACATCATTCCACCCTATATCTATAGGTATTACCTTTACAAGCTTAGACTTTTCCATAACACCGAAATCTATGGATATCTTTTCAAATTTACAAAAAATATCTTTCACATAATCGCTCAGGTTTATTCCGAAAAGGTCTTTTCCTGTAAGAGTTTCCTCTATCTCTTCCAGTACAGCTTTATGAGAAGGCATATATTTCTTTATTTCATTTATTATCAGATCTGTTTTCCATATAAACATGCCGCTGTTCCAAAGAAAATTTCCTTTTTCTATATATTTTTCCGCTGTTTCAAAATTCGGTTTTTCTCTAAAAGATTTTACGCTGCATATTTCCATGTCTGTATCATTCTTTTTATACTCTATATAGCCGTAACCCGTTTCAGGATATACAGGCTTTATTCCCAGTGTTATTATATGGTCTGCCTCTGCTTTTTTAAAGGCATTTTCCAGACTGAGAAGAAACTCTTCTTCCTTTTTTATAAGATGGTCCGAGGGAAGCACTGCCATTATACTGTCAGGATATTTTTTTCTGATTATAAGTCCTGCATATGCTATACAAGCAGCTGTATCACGTGCTGTCGGCTCCAGTATTATATTCTCACCGGGTATTTCAGGTATTTCTTTCTTTATATTTTCCAGATATTTTATATTTGTTGCTATGAATATTTTTTTAAAAGGGATAATTTTCACAGTTCTTTCTATTGTTTCTCTTATCATTGATTTTTCGGAAACTAAATTCAAAAACTGTTTTGGTTTATCTTCCGTAGATAACGGCCAGAACCTCGTACCTGAACCGCCAGCCATTATTAATGCTATTTTTTCCATAAATCTCCTTAAGTAATAATCCTTTTTATTTTTTTACTTATCTTGGTTATTATATCATCTTGAATTGTACTTGTCCATTTTGAAATATCCCTGAGAGTTATCTCCTCATCGCCGGATTCTCCCAAAAGAACCACTTTATCCAAAAGATTTACATTTTCTATTCCGCTTATATCCAGAAGAAGCATGTCCATACAGACTTCACCTATTACAGGGGCTTTTCTCCCGTTTATCAAAGCATATGCTTTCTTATTTTCAATTTGCATTTGTATTCCCTGAGCATATCCCATTGGAATTATCCCTACTGCAGTGTCCTTTTCCAGCCTGTTGTTTTCACCATATGAGATATATTCACCTTTTTTTACATTTTTTATGTTTATTATTTTTGATTCGATACTGATACATTTTTCAAGACCCGTATTTTTACTCAACGGTTCCAGCCCGTATAAAGCCATTCCCACTCTTGAAAAATCAAAGTTATACTTTCCCGTATATTGAAATAAAGCAGGACTTGCTGAAATATGTCTGAAACCATAATCAATTTCATATTTTTTCAGCATATTCATTATATTTTCAAATTTTTCAAGTTGTTTTTCCGTATTCTTAATATTCTCAGAATTTGAAATATGTGAAAAAACTGATTTTACCTGTAAATTATTTTCCCTTATTATGCGGCTTAGTTCTGCTGTTTCTTCTATATCAAAGCCAAGTCTGTTCATTCCTGTATCAAATTTTATATGAATTCCGAGTTTTGATATTTTATCTCCGAGAAACTCTATATACCTGCGAAGCTGAAGCATGCTGAAAACCGATACCTCTATTTTATCTTTTACTGCTTCATGAAGTTTTTCTTCTTCTGTGTAATTAAGGATAATTATATTTACATCCTTATACATTTTTCTTATTTCTGAAGCTTCCTCAAAAAAAGCAACGGCATAATACCGTTCTCCTTCGTTATATAAAACAGGAAGTATGTTTTCTATACCGAGACCATAAGCATCATCCTTTACCACACATATCAGCGGTGTCATATTTCTGATTCTTTTTAGATTTTTCACTATATTTTTCCTGTTTATTTTTACACAGTTCAGCATATTAACTACCTCTTATTTTGAATCATCTGTATTTTAGTGTCTAAATTTTATCATATTTCCGGCTTTATTCCAATGGGACATAAAAATTTTCATGTCTGTATTGCGAATTTTTCTGCTCTAAAAAATATTGGTCTTATACTTATTCAGTATATGATATCACCATATATTAAATAATTATTTTAACATTATTATCTTAGAATTTCGTTATATTTTTCCATTTCATAAATATATCATCTCAATCTGTTTAATTTTGAATAGACAATATTAATATAGAAATTCCCGAATAATATTTTTTATTTTACATTCTGCTGCTGTTCCTTTATCTTAAATTTTAGTTTTTTCAGCCACTTCCATTGACAATACAGAACTGCCGGAAGATAAATAAAATCGGAAATTGTTCTTGAAAGCCATACACCGCTTATTCCGGTCAATACCGGAAGTAAAAACATAGTTCCCAGAGCAAGCACAAAATGTCTCACAAAAAATAAAATACTGGAAGTTTTAACCTCCTCCGCTGCCTGAAAGAAATCAACTCCTATGATCAGAATCCCGTACACAGGCAAAGACATTAAAAACATTATTAATGCCGGTGCTGTTCTGTTTATAATTATTTCATCTTTTACAAATATCCCTGATAATTCTCTTGAAAAAATAAGTGTTATCACAAGACACAATATGGAAAAAACAGTAGTAAAGCTCACTGATTTGAATAATGCTTCCTCTACACGCCTGTAATTCTTCATGCCGTAATTATAACCTATTATCGGCTGTGCTCCCTGACTTATTCCGAGGACTACAGAGAATATCACTATCAGATAAGTATTCAAAACCCCGTAAATTCCAAAATCATAATCATTACCGTAAATTTTTATCATATTATTTGCCGCAAGACCTACGAGACATAATGAAACCTGCAGAATAAACGGTGAAATACCTATTTTCACTATTTGATTCAGTATTTTTGTATTTAATTTAAAATACTTTCTTCTTATTTTTAAAGAAGATTTTTTTGAATAAGTAAAATGATATATTACAAGCAAAGCCGCCGCAAGATTTGATATCAGCGTAGCTATTGCCGCTCCTGCCACACCCGCTTTGAATACTATTATAAACAGAGGATCAAGAATTATATTAATTAATGCTCCCGCTATATTAATGTTCATTGCAGTTTTGGGATTCCCTTCCGCTCTTATTACTCCGGCAAAACCATATGTAAGAAATGTCATATAGCATGTAGGAATAAGATATACCATAAATGATTTCGCATGTATAAAAGTATTTTCCGTTACCCCGAATGCATGTAATATCTGATCAAGAAAGACATAATTAAATACTATAATTAATATTCCCAGTATATTAAAACATGAAAAAGCATTTCCCAAAATATGTTCTGCCCTTTTCTTATTCCCTCTTCCGAGATTCAGGGATATACTTGCACTTGCTCCTATGCCTATTAATGAAGCAAATGCTATATAAAAAATCATTATGGGAAATGTGGCAGATACTCCGGAAAATTCTATTTTCCCCACAAATCTCCCTATGAATATTCTGTCTATTACTGTATAAAGTGCTGCTATCATCCCTGCAATAACCGAAGGAACCGAGAATTTAAACAACAGCTTTACTATTTTCTCATTTCCTAATTTTCCGTATTTTTCCATTAAAATCACCTTTCTGTATATCTTTTCCATGTGTCTTTATCTAAAATTCAGCCACAAAAAAAGACCCAAAAGTGCTTTTGAGTCCTTTTCACTATGACTTTATTTTAAAATAATATTTTCTCTCTAAAAATAATATATATTCTAACATAACCTTAGGATTTTTTCAATATTTTTCAGTTATTTACAGATTTATCGCAGTAAAAAAGTCTTATTCATATTTTTCTATATTTATAAAATGATATCTGTGTATCAAAAAAATTACATTTTTTATGTTTATTGACAATATATTATAAACCCTGCTAATATAAAAATAAAACAATAAATGAAATATGACAAAATTTTACAGCGAAGTCATTCTTTTCTTCTTTAATATACTCTGTCATAATGTAAAATTAAAAAGATTGTCTGAATAAAAAAATCCAAGATATCTTCTGCTAAAACTGGACAG
>JAITVW010000095.1 GCA_031285605.1 Fusobacteriales bacterium
ATAAAAAAATTCTTGCAAAATATATATTTAATGAAGAAATCATCAGTTATGAAAAAGATTATTTTGAAATTTCCGATATAATTTTTGGTATATATGATCAGATAAGATTTTCGGAAAAGTCATTTAATAACAGTGACAGGACAATATATACATATAAGCTTCTTATGGAAAATAACAGATATATAAATAACGGAAAAGTAACAGAAGAATTTTATGATTTTTTTGGAAATGAGATAGAGACTGTCTTTATCGATGAATTTCAGGATACAAGCGTACTTCAGTGGAGAATTCTTCGTGCGATAGTAGAGGGAAGCAAAAATGCAGTCATTGTCGGAGATGCCAAACAGTCTATTTACGGCTGGAGAGACGGCGAGAAAAAACTCTTTGAAAATCTGGAAAATATCTTGGACGGAGAGGTAAGTATAAATTCACTTGCAAAAACTTACAGGACAAAAGAAAAGGTTATGATATTTTTGAATAAGTTCTTTAATAATATAAACGATACATGGAATTATGAAGAAGTGGGGTATAATTCCCCGGAAGGATATGTAGAACTGAATGCATATAATAATGATGATCCTGAAACAGATACAATGGAAGAAATAATAAACGATATAACAGCTTCCCTGAAAGAAAACGGAAATTACAGAAATACTGCAATTATTGCAAGAAAAAACCGTGAACTGGCAAATATAGCCGTTTATTTGGAAACAAACAAGATACCTTTTATACTGGAAAGCAACAAGACCCTGAAAGAATATGAAGAAACCGAGGCTGTATTCTATTTATTTCACTTTTTGGTTTACAAAGATTTTATATCTCTTGTAAAATTTCTGAGAAGCAGTTTTATGGATATAAATGCAGAGGATCTAAGGTATATACTGGAAAATAAATATAAGATTCAGGGGTATCTTGAAGGCAGGGTAGAAAAGCCCGGTGTACTTGAAGATTTTTTTAAAAAGCTGGTTATAGCAGAGAAAATGGAGTATATTGATAAGGTAAGGTATATATTTGAAAATTTTAATGTCATAAAAGAAGAAAAAAGCAGTATTGTGCATAAAAATATTCTGTATCTTTATAATCTGATGCTCAAATTTGAATCTATAGAGGATTTTTTGAGTAAAACAGAGGAGAATAAAGAGCTGCTGTCAATTCAGGGACTTAATGAAACTAATGCGGTAATATTAACAACAATACATAAATCAAAGGGGCTGGAATATAATACAGTTTATTATCTGATAGACTCTTCGGGGAAAAAGGGAAATAACAGGGGAGGACTTGAATTTATCACTGAGCTTGACAAAACTTTTACCAAAGTGGAAGATTACATAATTTTTAACAGCAGAAACAGAGGAATAGCAGAATTATTGGATGAATACGGAAAATTTCCCAAAAACAGTAATTTAAAAGAGGAAGACGAAAAAATAAATAATCTTTATGTTGCACTTACGAGAGCAAAATCGAATTTATATATTTTTTATTATACAGGAAAAAAAGGATTTAGAAATGACAGTCTGGAAAATGCTCTTTACAAAGCTTCGGGCCTTGAAATAGAAGAGATAGCAGGATCTTTTTATTCGGACGGAGTATATGAAAATAAAGAGGAAGAGGGTCAAAAGCCGGAAAAAAAGGAAGTAAATATAAAAAAGTATTTTATAGAAAATAAAAAATATGATAAAATAGTAAAAAATACAAAATCATTAGAAATAGAAAATTCAAGAAAAGAAGGATTAGCTGTTCATTATTATTTTGAAAATATAAAGTACGCAGGGGAAGAAGAAAGATATTTTGCCAGATCCCAGGTATTTCAAAAATATGGAAATATGCTGGGGAAATCAAAGCTGGAAGAAATATTTAACAGAGCAGATAATTTTATTTTTGGTAATAAGGAATTTTTTTATAAGACATGGGAAGTTTTTAATGAATTTGAGATTACAGACAGTGTGACAGGTGAAGTTTTCAGGATAGATAAATTACTATTGGACAGAACCGGCAAAAAAGCAGTTATTTTAGATTTTAAAAGCGGAGAAATTCATAATCGGGAGCAGATTTTGAAATATGAAAAAATATTAAAAGAAAAACTTCCGGATTATGATTTTAGAAAAGAGTTCATCAGATTATAGTAAAGGAGCAGGAATGAGGAAGTTTCTAGTAATGTTGATTTTAATTTCAACAGTAATTTCTTGTAATAAAGACGATGGAATGGACGATAACATTCTAAATGGTACTTATGCAAAAAAATTTAATATAATTCATTATAAAATGAATCCTATGTATGATGTAGATAAAAAAACTTTTGAAATACTCAGTTTTGATTATGCCAAAGATAACGAATACATATATTTCGGAGATAAAATAATAGCGGGAGCAGATATACAAAGTTTTGTTCTTGTGGGCGATTATATGTCAAAAGATAAAAATCATGTATATTATCGTGAAATTATTCTGGAAGGAGCAGACCCGGAAACATTTTTTGCAATAGGCGGAGAGATTCCGAAATATTTTTCAGACAGAAAAAAAATATATAACAGAGAAGGAAAACCTTTGAATATTAATATAGGGAAATTCAGAATGTTACTGGAAAACTATGTTATAGACGATAAAAATGTATATTATGACGGAAGAAAGATAAGCGGGGCAGATATAGATACTTTTGAGCCTCTTTCGGATACATACTCCAAAGATGATAATCGTGTATATATGGAGACTCGTGTTATAGAGGATGCAAATCCTGATACATTCGTGATAGTAGCAGATCAGAGCAGAAAGAAAAGTGAAATATACACTAAGGATAACAGGTATGTTTATTATTACGGAGAAATTATGGAAGGGGCAGATCCTGAAACATTTGTTCAGATAGGGAATATATACGCCAAAGATAAAAATCATATTTATGAATCTAAACAGATTCTGGATATCGACATGAACAATTATAAGATTTGGGAAAACGGAATTTACATAAAAGATAAGACAAAGGTTTACTGGGGAGGTACACTTGTAGAAGGTGTAGATGTTGAAACTTTTGAGGAGCTGGGTGAAGAAAATCTGGCCAAGGATAAAAATTATGTTTACAGCGGTGATTCGGTGCTTGAAAAGCTTGATCCGGCATTGCTGAAATATATAGGCGGACCGTATTATCTTTATAAAAACCATATTCTGTATTTGGGAAGCGCATCACTTTTGGGTAAAAAGAGAAAATTTGAGACAGATATAGACGGGAAAAATTATGTGTACATGGGTGATGAGCTTATCAAAGATAAAAAAAATGTATATTATGCAGGGCAGAGATTAAAAGAAGTCAAGCCTGAAGAAGTAAATACCGCGGAAGATGCAAAAAAACTCAAAAAGAAAATAATAGACGGACTTTTAGGGATACAAAAACAAAGAAAGTAAAAAAGGAGAAAAAGTTATGGGTAGAAATTTTAGATTTTTAGTATTTATGTTTTTTTTTACAGTTTTGGCATTTGGTGATGCGGAAATTGTTCTTTCAGGCGGACCTGTGGAGCTTAATCCTTCATCTATAGTTAAAACAGTAAAACCTGAAAGTAAATTTTTTGATATAATTACACTCACTAATCGTACAGATAAAAAAATAAAACTTTGGATAGAAAGTGCACTTTTTTATATCGATGATAATGGAAATAAGTACGAAGTGGAGCTGAAAAAGAAAAGTTCATGGAGCTTTAGTCCTGTTATTGGTGTGGGAATAAGTATAGGATCAGGAGGAAGAACACGAACCGGAACCGGAGTAGGTGTAGAAATTTCACCTGACGGAAGAAAAAGTAAATATGTGATAGAAACGGCATCAGGATTGAATTTCAAACCTAATGAGGAAAAAACTCTCACAGTAAATTTTGATATTTCTGATTTAAGAGTGAAAAATAATAAAAACATGCGCATTACGGAAGGAAAGCTTACAGGTAAGCTTGTTCTTGAGGATCGGAGTAAAACTTAT
>JAITVW010000104.1 GCA_031285605.1 Fusobacteriales bacterium
CATTCTGTCAGCGTTCATCCTGAGCCAGGATCAAACTCTTCATTCAATTTATCTTTTCACTACCTTATTTCATCTTTTTCTTGGCTTTTGCTTCTTCTTCTATTTTCATTGTCCTTTTGTCGTCTTTATTTTCCATCGACAAGATATATATTACCAAATCTCTTTTGCTTTGTCAATCCTTTTTTTTCTTTTTTTTATTATAAACACGCTTTTTCAAGACTTTCTATCTTCTAAATCCTTTTATTTTAAATACTTTTAGAGATTTCATTTTTTTTGAATTTTAGATGTAATTTTAGAGATTTTTTCTGTTTTTCATCGTCAGACTTCTTTTTTTAATCTTATAATTAATTTAAATTATCATATATTTATAAAAAATACTGTTATCCATAAATTAGTACAGTGACTCTTTTGTTTTTTATTAAACGAGTCACTGTTTTAAAACAAATTTTTATATAATAGACTTTTATTAAGTCTGTCTTATTTTTTATACTATACATTCTTTTTCCATTTTTTCAGGATCATTCCTTGCTTAGCTCCTATACTCAATACGATTTTTCCGTCTTTTTTACTGTATATATTTTTCCCTGTAAGAAGGTCTATGTATCTTTCTTCAGATTCATCTGTCACTATTTCCAAATCTTCATAGTCGTTAAATGAATTATTCAATACTGTTATTATTACACTGTTCGTATTAGACCTCATATATGCTACTATATCTCTTCCGTCATCCCAGTACAGCTCTTTGAATTTCCCATATACCAGTACAGGATTCTCTTTTCTTATTTTTATTACTTTTTTATACCAGAACAGCAGATCCTTATCGGGTTCCTGTAGATATATCTCATTTTCATTTGTCAGCGACGGATTTTTTTCATTATCATATGTAAACTCATCCCAAAGCATAGGCTTTCTGCAGTAAGGATCCGCTGCTCCCCACATTCCTATTTCATCTCCGTAAAAAAGCATCGGAGCTCCTACATATGTCATCTGAAATACTGATATCAGTTTCAAAACATCCTTCGGTTTTATAAAAGAACTTCTCCAGTCAATTGTAGTATTAGGATGATAATTTGAGGCAAGATCCGGACGTATTCCGTTATACCCCTGCTCCAGCTGTTTACCCTCTTCAAGATCTCTCCCCACCCCGTCATTTACTATTCTCGACAGCAGTCTGTCTGTATCATGAGAGCCGTTCAGATTCTGTGAAGCCTGTATTGCCTGTTTAGGATACCATGTTCTCTTTTCCCTCAGTTCATCTAAAAATTCTCCGGCTTTCAACTTATAGTTTTTATTTTTATCATAACCCTGATTTATAAAATAGCCTATTACTGTTTTCAGCCATTCATAATTCATAACCGCATCGAATTTATTACCCTGATTTATATCATAGCTTGCGTTTCCCCATAATTCTGCTGTTATATATGTATCTTTTTTAGTACTTTTTACTACCTCACGCCACTCTATCCAAAAATCCTGATTCTCAAGGCAATTAGGAACATCCAGTCTGAAACCGTCTATTCCGTCATCTTCATACCAATTTTTGGAAACTTTTGCATCAGGACCAAGAAGCCATTTTTTGGTTATATTGAAAATATAATTTTTGAATTCCAGATTATAACTGTTAAACTCCGGCAGTGAATCAAATCCGGCCCAGCCCGAGTATTTTATATTTTCCCTGTTTTTATTTAACACTTTATAAGCTTCTTCTTCGCTCATTCCTTCTTCTATCTTTATATGTTTTGAAAAATCGCTGAATTTATACCAGTTTTTATACTTAGAATCTTTTCCTTCCATAAGAACCTGATTAAAACTCCAGTGTCTGTTGCTGCTGTGGTTAAATACACCGTCAAATATGACTCTTATACCGTTTCTGTGCAGTTCTTTTATTAAATCTGCCATTATAAGGTCTGACTCTGTCCATATCCATGTCGAAGGATCCTCTGTTTCCCCGTAACCGTTTTTTCCTTTATTTTCTCCATTCAGCTTTAGCTCCAGAAGCTTTAGTTCACTGTTATCTTTGGCATTTTTTTTTAGTATATCGACATAGCTTTTGTCTCCATAGGGATTATTTTCATTTATATCTGCATTATACCTGTTGCCGCTTGTCCGTATTGTTCCCAGATCCGGCGATATATGTCTGAAATCATTTGTTCCGTATTTATGATTCTGGTATGAATAAAATACCGGATTCAGCCATACTGCATTGATACCCAGTTCTTTCATATAAGGTATTTTTTCTCTTATTCCCTGTAAATCCCCGCCGTACATTCTTGCATATTTCAATGAAGTATTTTTCCTGCTCTCACCTTTTATTTCCCAGTCTGTCTTTTCGGAAAAATCACTTGTCCATCTGTTGATATCAAATTTTCCTAAGGTTTCTTCTTCTGTATTCCATTTATATATCTCTTCAAAATTATTCTCATGAAGCTTGTTTATTTCAAAATTTTCCGGCCCGAATTCATTGAATACCGGATTATTGTAGTAACTGTGATTATAAAATCTGTCAGGAAATATATTATACCAGACTGCTTCCTTCGCCCAGTTCGGCACATAAAATATTTCTATTTTATCCTTTTCAAAATTTATTTTTATTTTTCTTCCCTTTTTATTGGACAATTTTCCGTCAAAATAATATTTTGTATTTCCGTCTTCCAATATAAATACATATGAAAACTCTTTCACATCTTTCTCAAATAAAATACTTCTTTTAAAAAAATCAAAACTGTGTGTGAAATCACTGTGTCTTTCCAATTCGTATATCTTTTCATAAATATCTTTTTCGTTCAGATCTATACTTATATAAGCCCTCTCTACATCATGAAGCTGGGTCCTTATTGTAAATTCCACTTCATTATCGGATATTTTATTCAGATAGTTTAACTTTCTGAAATCGTGCTTTATTGCTTTCTCTGTCTGATTCTTATCCAGCGCATCATATGAAAGCTTCCCCGTTCCCTGTTCACCTTTTGGAAATAAAGCCCCGCTTTCTCCTACTATCAAAATAAGATTATCTTTTTCCGGAACCCATTTTTCATCTAAAATCAGCTTGTACTCATAATTTCCTTCTTTTACCGCGAGTACTATTTCATACTTATTTTCTCCTGCACTTTTTAACGGAATCTCTTCTATTTCCCAGTTATTAAATGTTCCTGTTATCTGCAGCCTGCTTATTTTCTCATATCCGTAATCCGTTATATCTACCATAAGTCTTTTGAACCGGGTTTTCTCAAGGGAAAATATATTTTCCCTTGAATTATATTTTATCAGTATATCTGTATTATTCTGAAAACCTGTTATGGGTTTTGGCTTTGCCTCTTTGTCCAGATATGTATCAAATGTATAGGCAAAAGGAGCAGTATGATTATATGTTACTGCATAAGTAATGTTGTTTTCATCCACTACTTCAAATGAATAGCTTCCGCTTTCTGCTTTTTCCCATTTATAAGTATACGTCGTATCTTTCAGCTGTGTAAATTTTTCTTTCCTGTACAAACTTTCATTTCTATATATTATTAATTTATAAATCATACAACCTCTTCTTTATTTTATAGAATAAAAAGCCTTATAAGCTTTATATGCCTCATAAATATCTGCTTTGGAAGAAACCTCAAATAAAGAATGCATTGACAACAATGCCGGTCCTATATCCACGGTTTTTATTCCAAAATATGCCAGAAATTTTGCTACCGTTCCTCCCCCGCCTTCGTCTACCTTGCCAAATCCGCCGACCTGATAGGCTACCTTATTTTTATCAAATGTATCCCTTATTTCATATATATATTCTGCATCTGCATCATTAGAGCCGTATTTTCCTCCATGTCCTGTATATTTGGCAACAGGAACCCCGTGTGACAGCTTCGCTGAATTATTCATATC
Source organism: Fusobacteriales bacterium (assembly GCA_031285605.1). Classification (GTDB taxonomy): domain Bacteria; phylum Fusobacteriota; class Fusobacteriia; order Fusobacteriales; family Leptotrichiaceae; genus Sebaldella. The sequence continues at coordinate 3,877 of JAITVW010000104.1, forward strand.
ATGCACAGATTTGAAAACAGGATCTACCCCTGCTGTAACATCGGCAGATATAGCTTTGGAATTCCAGAGAGTTTCTCTAAGCAGCTGATCATCATAATCTTTTCCTGTTAATTTCAAAAGTTTTCCCGTAAAGTATTCTATTAAACTGGAGTTCAGCCCTGTACTTCCGTCACTTCCCACTTCTTCTTTATCTGCAAAATAGCATAATACTGTTTTTTCAGGCTTTTTTATATCCAAAAGGGCTTTTAGTGATGTGTAGGCACAAATTCTGTCATCCTGACCATAAGCACCTATCATTCCCCTGTCCAATCCTATATCCCTCGCTTTTAGAGCCGGAACTATTTCTATCTCCGCAGAGAAAAAATCATCTTCCTCTATTCCGTAATCTTTTTTCAGATATTCCAATATATTGGTTTTTATCTTTTCTTTTGCATCTTTGTCTTTTACAGGTATGGAACCGAATAATACCTTCAGCTCTTCACCCTTTATTACTTCTCTTGTTTTTCTGTTATCCTGAATATTTCTTGATAAATGCGGGAGTATATCAGGTATGCAGAAAACCGGATCCTCTTCCTTTTCTCCTATTGCAAAGCTTACTTTTTTACCGTTTTTCAAAAATACTATCCCGTGAACTGCCAGCGGTGTGGCTACCCACTGATATTTTTTTATCCCGCCGTAATAATGAGTATTCAACATTAAAAACTCTTCGTCCTCCAAAAGAGGGTTCATTTTGAGATCCAGTCTGGGCGAATCTACATGTGAAACTATCATGTTTATTCCTTTTTTCATGTCTTCTTTTCCTATTATACTCATAAGTATATTTTTATTTCTGTTATTATAAAATATCTTATCCCCGGCTTTCAGCGACTTTATTTTTTCTATATTTTTAAATCCGTTTTTTTCCAGAATTTCCATAGTTATTTCTACTACTTCCCTCTCTGTTTTCCCGCTATTCAGAAATTCTTTATATTCTGAACCCAGCTGCTCTATCTCTTTTTTTTCTTTGTCTGTATAACCTGTCCATAAATTCTTTTTGTTCATATATTCTACCTCCGTTTGTACTCATTTCTAATATTTTAAAAAGCGGCTTAATATTTTTCTGATTCTTTTACTCTCATAAAAATAACAGATTCTAAATATTATGCCACCTTTTCTATTAAATTATTTCTTTAATCTTTCAGCTAATTTTTTTCCTTCTTCTTCATATCCCGGTTTTCCCAAAAGAGCAAACATATTTCTCTTATAGTCTTCCACTCCGGGCTGGTTAAACGGATTGATACCAAGAATATACCCGCTTACTCCACATGCTTTCTCAAAAAAGTAAAACATATATCCCAAATGATACGGCGTAGCTTCCGGAAGCTTTAACAGAAGATTCGGTACTCCTCCGTCTATATGTGCAAGAACTGTCCCGTCACATGCTTTTTTATTAACATAATCCATTGTTTTTCCTGCTACAAAATTCAATCCATCAAGATTATCCTTATCCTCTTCAATAAGAAATTCTGCTTCCGGCTTTTCTATACTTATTACTGTTTCAAACATCGTTCTTTTTCCATCCTGTATATACTGCCCCAAAGAGTGTAAATCAGTAGAAAAATCAACAGATGCAGGAAATATTCCTTTTTTGTCTTTTCCTTCTGATTCTCCAAAAAGCTGTTTCCACCATTCAGATACAAAGTGCAGTCTTGGCTCATAATTCACAAGGATTTCTATATCTTTTCCTTTTCTGTGAAGAATATTTCTTACAGCAGCATACTGATAGCAGATATTATTTTCAAATGGTGCTCTGAAATCTGCCATTGCATCTGCCGCACCTCTCATTAATTCATCTATATCTATTCCCGCCGCCGCTATTGGCAGAAGCCCTACAGCTGTAAGCACGGTAAATCTTCCTCCTACATCGTCAGGTACTACGAATGTTTCATATTTTTCCTCGTCAGAAAGTTTTTTTAACGCTCCTCTTGCTTTATCGGTAGTAGAGTATATTCTCCCTCTCGCACCTTCTTTTCCGTATTTTTTTTCAAGAAGATTCTTAAATACTCTGAAAGCAAGTGCAGGTTCTGTAGTTGTTCCTGATTTTGAAATAACATTGATGGAAAAGTCTCTGTCTCCTATTACTTCAATCAAATGCTGCAGATAAACACCGCTTATGTTAGTTCCTGCAAAATATATCTCAGGGGATTTTCTTTTTTCTTTGGATAATTTATTTGCAAAAGTGTGAGATAAAAACTCAACTGCCGCTTTAGATCCCAGATAAGAACCGCCTATACCTATTACCACAAAAACCTCTGAATCACTTTTTATTTTCTCGGCTGATTTTTTTATTCTTGCAAATTCTTCTTTGTCATAATTTTCAGGCAGGTCTATCCATCCTAAATAGTCATTTCCCGCACCTTTTTTTTCTTCAAGGTACTTTACTGCTGTCTCTACCTGCGGTAAAAATTCACTTAACTCGTGATCATTTATAAATTTTTTTGCAAAGTCGTAACTAAATTCCAGTTTCATTTTCTCCTCCGATATGCTTTTTGATTTTAGTATAACAGAATATATGAGGTTTTTCAATTATTTTATATCATAATTTTTTCTTATCGTAGTATAATGTAAACAGTACTTCAGCTCTCTGGAATTAAACATAACAAGTTATTTTTTTTTACAGGTTTCCCAGTATAACATCTCTTTCAAATTTCTTCTTTCATTCAGCTTTTTATAATTTTGGAGAGATGATAAAAATGCCCGAAGTTTCAAATATCAAGCTTATAAAAATAGGAAAGCAGCCGGTTTTATCAGTAGAATTTTATTATAATGGAACAGAATTTCCTGAAAGCGAACTGCTTACTAAAGTTCTTAGTTCCTGTTTCAAAACTAAATAATTTATTTTTTTTACACAAAATAAAAAGCTGCTTCACATGAAACAGCTTTTCTTATATATGAACTAATATTTTTCAAATGGCTGGGCTGAATGGATTCGAACCATTGCATGCTGGAGTCAAAGTCCAGTGCCTTACCGCTTGGCGACAGCCCAATAATGATACAAAAAAGATTATATCTAATTTTTCCTTATCTGTCAAGGGATTTTTTCATTTTTTTTAATTCCTGCAATAATCATCTTGTTTTTCAGGATTTTTATCTTTGTTGACCTGTATTTTTTTTAGTGCTATACTAAAAGAGAGAAAGAAATTATAAATAAATTTTTTTAAGAGGTGATAGTCTATGAATAAAAAGTTTTTACCTATTAAATCAACTTTTTTTGATGATTTAATTAAAAGAGATAATTTTTTCAAAGATAATCTCTTTGACGATTTTTTTAGTTTCAAATCTTCTCTTCCAGCACTTAATGTTTCAGAAGATGATTATAATTATCAGATTGATGTTGCTTATCCGGGAGCAAAAAAAGAAAATTTTACTGTTCAGATAAAAGATAATAATCTGGTTATCAAATATGAAAATAAAACTGAAAACAAAGTAGAAGAGAAAAATTATCATAAAAAAGAGTTTTCTTCCGAGTCATTTATAAGAACTCTTGAAATTCCGCAAAACTGCGATATTGAAAATATCAAAAGCAAATATGAGGACGGTATACTCAACATAAATATTCCTAAACTGGAAAAACCAGAAGAAAATATAAAAATTGTGGATATTGAGTAATGGCTCTTCCATATACAAAAGGGCTGTGATTAAATCACAGTCTTATATAAAAGAAGCTGTCAGGTTAATTTCAGACAGCTTCTTTTATTAAAGGGGGTATATGAAAAAGGGAGTGCGCGAAATTCTCTGTAAATTAAGCTTTCTATAATAAATGATTTAACACATGTACTATTTTTTACTCTGCTATAATATACCTTGTAAATGACAGCATGTCAAGGGAACATC
>JAITVW010000181.1 GCA_031285605.1 Fusobacteriales bacterium
CTAGACCATTATCTAAAAGTCCATACAGAAATATAAATTGAACCGCCGTATACCGAACGGTACGTACGGTGGTGTGAGAGGGGTGAAGTCCATTAAGGATCAGCCTCTACTCGATTTTATTGGTTGTATACTATAAAGTGTGGTGAAAAAAAGAAAAAAAAATAGCATAAGTAGAAATACAATAGTATTATGTTTTTGCGAAAACTAAATACAAAGGAATTAAACTTATGCAAAGATATTATACAAAATTTATCCCAAATATAAAAGGGGTAAATATAAAAAAATCATATATTTTAGATAATACATATCATATTGAAGCTGTAAGAACTGATAAAAGATCTGTTTGCTGCAATCGGCATATGAACATAAAAGATTACAGAACAGTTCATATTAAAGATACTAATTATGGTTCTAAAAAAGTAATAATACATGTAAAAAACAGAGATATATCTGTCCCAGTTGTAATAAAAAAGAAATGTCTAAATTAGACTTTGTAAATGAAAGATGCAGAATATCAAAAAATCTTTTTACAGAGCTTTTATGGCATTTGAAAAGTATGAAATCCTTTAAACAATCGGGAGAAGAATTAGGAATAAGTCTATCAACAGTAATGAGATATTTTGAAAGGCTAAAAATAAAAGAAATTGAAAAGTCAACAAAAGTAATACATATAGATGAATTTAAAGGAAATGCAGATAATGAAAAATATCAATTGGCAGTATACACTGGAGACAGAGAGTTATTAACAATATTAAAAGATAGAAAATCTTCAACGATAAAATCATATTTAGAAAGTTTAAAAGAAAAGCCGGAAAAAGTAGTAATAGATTTATTCATGCAGTTTAGGAATGTAGTGAAAAGCACTTTACCCAAAGCAGAAATAATAGCAGATAAATATCATTATGTAAGGCAGACAGAATGGATGTTAAGGGATATACGAATAAGATTGTATAACCGGAATAGTAAATATAAAGAATTAAAAAAATACTGGAAACTGATATCAAAAAATCCACTGAAATTAACAGAAAAACAGGAAAAGAGAATGACCAAATTAAGGAAATTAAATGAGGAATTTTCTAAATGCTATGGATACAAGGAAGAGTTTTAGAAATTGCTAGAAGTATCATTGCCAGAGGAATTTAAAAAAGGCTTTGAAGATTTAATAGAAAAATTAGAAAACTCAGGAATAAAAGAATGCGTGTATTTATCAAAGACTTACAGAAACTGGAAAAAAGAGATACTAAATTTTATTGAATATAGGCTAGATAATGGATTTGTAGAAGGATATAATAATAAAATAAAGGTAATAAAAAGGATCTCTTATGGGAACAAAAAATTTGATATACTGAAAAAACTAATACAATTGAAGTTTTCATCCAATGTTGATTGTTTTTTTGACCCCACTTATTGACAGAGAACCTAAATCATTTTAATCCATTTACTGATGGTACTTAAAGAAATGCCATATTCACGGCAAAGCTCACTTTGAGATTTACCATTTTGATGGAGAGAAACAATGCTTTTCTTAAAATCTTCATCATATTTAGGGATTTTACCAGCCATAAGAACCAGCTCCTTTCGTGTATACTTTTAATATATACTATTTTTATTTTTGTGTCTACTTTTTTAGGAGTAATCCAGGCTCTAAATTATAATTTTGGTGTCGCAACTTGCGACACTTGTCAACCTCTCATTGTAAAAAAGCATAATGATTTTTCTATTTTTTATAAAAAAAACTTGACTTACGTACTTAGAGTAAGTATAATGTAGTTAGCCATAACACAAAGTGATAGTGGATCCAAGGAATATAGTATTTATTCACAATATTCTAGCGGATAAAAACAATTTTAAACAAATAACTTAGTTATTTGTAAAGAGGAGAATTTATGGCTACTTCTAAAGAAATAATCCAGCTATTGGAAACTAATGGTTGGGTACATGTAAGAACGAAAGGAAGTCATTGGGTGTTTAAGAAGGAAGGGGAATCAATTCCTGTTCAGCATCCGAGGAAAGATGTTCCGAAAGGAACTCTTAATTCCATTCTTAAAAGAGCGGGGTTGAAATAACCCTTGCTCTCTATTTAAAAAATGAGGTGATTTAATTGATTAAAAAGGATACTTATATTTTTCCTGCAATATTTGAAGCGGAAGGAGCATATTACAATATTAGTTTCCCTGATCTAAAAAATGCTTTAACTTTTGGAAAGGGAATGGAGGAGGCATTATATATGGCAAAGGAAATGCTAGGTATTTATTTGTATTCATTAGAAGTAGATAATGTTGATATTCCGGAACCAACTTTTCCGGGGAAGATTAAAGTTAATGAAGATGGATTTGTTCAATTAATTGAAGTTTATATGCCTCCTATCAGAGATGAACAAGAAAATAGACATATTAGGAAGAATGTGTCTATATCAAAATGGGTTAATGATCTTGCTATAAAAAATAAAATTAATTTCTCAGCTGTATTGGAAGCTGCTCTAAAAGAAAAATTAGGATATAAAAATCCTAGAAAATAATTTTTATAATTAAAAATTTTATGGTAAAAAAGAGCGTAGAATAAAGATTCCATTTTTATTTTAAATATTAATTTTAGCTTAAAATAACTAACAGTTGATCTATTAAATTTTAACCTTTTGGTTAGAAACTAGGTCAACTTTTTTCTTATTTATTCATAAAAGTTACATTATCAGACTTTATTTTTTATTATGATTTAATTAAAAAAATGTTCTGGTTCACGGATAATTTTTTCTACTTAATATCTTTTCTTTTAATTTATTATAAATAAATATAATTTTTTTGTAAAGTAAGACAACTTGACTAATTTTGATTTTAGAGTTATATATAAATTAGGATAAATAAAAGTTTTAATAATTAGATTAATAGTATTCATGTAATAAAATGAGTATAATTGAGTTTAAATTAAAAAGTATTATTAAGTAAATATGGAGTTATCTCTAGAATTAAAATTTTTTTTATTACTCAATTTTTTTAGGAGGTAAGTATATGGTTTTTAATTACGTTATTCGTCCTGGTACAGAGAAGTGGGAAGAATTGAATAGCAAAGAAGAAAAATTTAAAGTTTGCCAAATTCCAGAAGATGTTTTAGAAAATATAACAACAGAAGACCTTTTAAATTCAGTATTAAATTATCCTTTATTATATGATGTTTTTGCATACAATGATTTACATCAGGGAATTGAATATTTAGAAAAAAATTTCAATGGACTAAATGAATTATTTAAAAGAAAAGAATTAACAAGAATGTTGATTGATTTTTATTCAAAAGAAAAAATTGTAGAAGATGAAGAAAAAAAATTTAAAATCATATTTTTAGAAATTTTAATAACATATCCAAAAATATATAAAGAGTTATCTAAAGCAGAAAAAATAGAGTTAGAGAATATATCAATTTTAAAAAAAAGAGATAAAGAAAAAATA
>JAITVW010000211.1 GCA_031285605.1 Fusobacteriales bacterium
GATTTCTCTAATCTCATTAAGATCGGCTGTGTCTAATAAATATTCCATTTTTCCTCCTGTTATTTTATTTTATTTTAAATTTTTAATTTCATTTATGCACATATGTGTACTAAAAACACATTCTTATATTTTATGTTATACTTTTATTTTTTAAAATTGTCAAGTCTTTATTTAACAAAATAAATTTATATGACTGTTAAGCTCGTATCGGCGTATTTCTATATTTTCATCTGTGCTGTTTTTCCTGCATCTTCTGCTGATAAAATCTTTAGACTGCGTATTTAACCTGTATTTTACCTGCTTAATTCTATACAGCAGCTATTTTCCCGGTCTTTCAATATCTATATTTCGATTAATAAAATATTTAAAAATATAATTTGATAATTTAAAAATAAAATGTTAGAATTAAACAATTTAAATTATACGAGGAGGGAACACAAATGGACAAAATAATTTTATCGCCTTCAAAATACGTTCAAGGATATAACACTATTGAAAGACTTGAAGTTTATACCTCAAGTTTAGGAAAAAATTCACTTATCATTGCTGATGATTTTATTACAAAAATTATTAAAAAACCTGTTTCAAACAGTTACCAAAACAGCAACAGCACCATATTATTTGAAAAATTCAACGGTGAATGCTCAAGAACAGAAATTAACAGACTTACGGAAATAGTAAAACAGAACAAAATAGATTCCATTGCGGGAATCGGCGGGGGAAAAACTCTGGATACAGCAAAAGCAGTATCATACTATGCGAAGATCCCTGTTGTGATAGTACCTACCATTGCTTCTACCGATGCTCCGTGCAGTGCTTTGTCTGTAATATATACCGATGAAGGTATTTTCAGCGAGTATCTGTTCCTTTCAAAAAATCCTGATCTTGTTATTATGGATACAAAAATTATAGCTGATGCTCCGGTAAGATTACTGGCTGCAGGAATGGGAGATGCTTTGGCAACTTATTTTGAAGCACGTGCCTGTACTGCCGCCAATAAGAAGACTATGGCCGGCGGAACTGCTACTAAGGCATCTGCTGCTCTTGCCGAATTATGCTATAATACACTTCTGTCTGACGGATATCTTGCTAAATTATCTGTTGAAAACAAAGCTGTCACTAAATCCCTTGAAAATATAATTGAAGCAAATACTTATCTGAGCGGAGTTGGTTTTGAAAGCGGCGGACTTGCAGCAGCGCATGCTGTACATAACGGACTTACAGCTATAGAAGAACTGCATCATTTATACCACGGGGAAAAAGTAACTTTCGGCGTACTGGTGCAGCTGGTTTTGGAAAATGCACCGAAAAATGAAATAGAAGATGTTTTGTCATTCTGTAAAAAAATCAATCTTCCGGTTTGTTTTAAAGATATGGGAATCGCAAATATAAATAAAGAAAAAATTTACGAAGCAGCCAAACTTGCATGTGCAGAAGGCGAAACTATTTATAATATGCCTTTTGAAGTAACTGTTGATGATGTATATTCGGCAATTCTTACGGCAAATTCACTTGGCGAAAATTTTGGTTCTTAATTTTATTGAATTTTAAATGCTGATTTTCATTTTAGATATAAAAAACCTGGCTTTTTGTCAGGTTTTTTCCGGTACTTTTTGACTTTTACAACTATTTTTTTTAATTGGAAAACCGGTTTTTCTCTCTTCTAAAAAATATAAGTTCAAAAAATTATTTTTCTTCTATTGACAAAACCATAAATTAGGGTTATATATTATTATAAGCAATTTTTTTCTCAGATAACACAAAATTGCATTTTTTAAAACTTTTTATGATTTTACACAATATAAGCATAAAATTTCAAAACACTGTAAAAAATGTTAATTCAAATTTTTTTTAGGTTTTTTTGCAATTTTGTGCAAAGTATATACAAAATTTCAAGAGGAGGTGGCAAAAGTGATTCAACTAATAATATTAATTATCTTAGTATGGGCTCTGCAGTGTGTTTTTACTCTATTTCAGCTGAAATATTTTAACAGGGAATATATAAATCTGCGAAAAAAAGGATTTGTCCTTATCGGAAAACAACGTTACAGAATCAGCAGAGGCTGTGTAATACTTCTTCTTATCACAAGAGACGGAGAAATTCTGGACGGCAAAGTTATGAACGGTTATACAGTATTCACAAGATTCAAAACCTTAACTTCCGTTAAAAACAGAAATATTATGGAAAACTGGAAAGATGAGAAGATAGATACTGTTATCAAAAAAGCATTGTATAATGCGCAATCTAACTATATCAAAGAGCTGGAAATGTTAAATGCACAAAATATCCCTGCATAATCATTCAGCTAAAAATAAATTTTAGGAGGAACTATATGGAATTTTTATCAAAACTGGCCACAGGATTTATTGGTCTGTTTCAGGAAGGCGGAACTGTTTTTGTAGGTTTGGTAACAGGAATACTTCCCCTTTTAATATGTCTGCTTGTGGCAATGAATGCGCTCATTAAATTTGTCGGTGAGGACAAAATAGAAAGATTGGCACAAAAATCTGCTATTCACCCGTTATTAAGATATCTTGTACTGCCGACAGTGGGTACATTCTTCTTTATCAATCCTATGACTATGTCTCTGGGAAGATTTCTTCCGGAAAAATATAAGCCGAGTTACTATTCTGCCTGTACATATGCATGTCATACAATGAACGGATTATTTCCTCATATTAATCCCGGTGAATTATTTGTTTTTCTCGGAGTAGCAAATGGTATTACACAGCTGGGACTTCCCATTTCGGATCTGGCACTCAGATATTTTCTTGTAGGGGTAGTTACTAATTTTTTCAGAGGATGGGTAACAGACTTCACTACTTCCTATGTGGAAAAACAGCAGGGTGTAAAACTTCCTGCAGAAATAAAATTATAGAGGAGGATATTTATGTATAAAAAAGTAATAGTTCATGCCGGTGACGGAGGTTTCGGAGGTCCGCTGATAATTGCCCCGGATGAGAAGAAAAACGTTATTCTTTATGTGACAGGAGGACATATTCCCGAAGTAGCAAAAGTTCTTGCCGAAAAAACCGGCGGTGAACTGGTTGACGGTTTTAAGACAAAAGTAGAAGATGAACAGATTGCAGCTGTAATAATAGACTGCGGAGGTAATCTCAGATGCGGAATTTATCCGAAAAAAAGAGTGCCTACTATAAATATCATGGCAACAGGTAAAAGCGGAGCTCTTGCTCAGTATATAACAGAAGATATTTATGTTTCGGCTGTTAAGCCGTCTAATATAGCAGAATACACCGGTGAAGAAAGTACAGCCGTGGCAGCTCCGGCCGCTGTAAAAGATACCGCTGCAAAAAATAAGCAGCCAAAATATTCCACTGACAAAAAAATCAGTCAGCAGTCTTCGGGATTAATGGGAAAAATCGGTATGGGAATGGGAAATCTGGTAAGTACTCTTTATCAGGCAGGAAGAGAAACTATAGAGACTGTAATAAAAACAATCCTTCCTTTTATGGCATTTGTTGCTATGCTTATAGGTGTTATACTGAAATCAGGAATCGGAGATGTTATCGCCAAGGCTCTTACTCCTCTGGCAAGTACTCTGCCGGGTCTGCTTATAATTTCACTGATATGTTCTTTCCCTCTTTTATCGCCGTTTTTAGGGCCGGGAGCTGTAATAGCACAGGTAATAGGAGTCCTTGTAGGTGTAGAAATAGGAAAAGGAAGTATACCAGCACAGTTTGCACTGCCGGCATTGTTTGCAATTAATTCACAGGCTGCATGTGACTTTATTCCTGTTGGTCTGGGACTGTCAGAAGCAGAAGTGGAAACTGTGGAAGTCGGGGTTCCGTCAGTATTATATGCACGTTTCCTTACAGGGGCACCTACTGTATTCATAGCATGGCTTGCAAGTTTTGGTATGTATTCAAAATAATTACAACACTAGTGTACTGTAATGTTCAGCTGAGAACAAATATAACAATACACTGAATCCGATACAAACGAAAGGGATGATTTAAATTGGAAAAACAAGCCGCAATAGTAATAGGAGGCGGACAAACCCTCGGGGAGTTTCTTTCCAAAGGGTTGGCCGAAGCCGGTTATGATGTACTGACAGCAGATATAAACGGAGAAAATGCCGAAAAAGTAAAAAATGAAATTAACAGCAAATATCAGGGGAACTTTCAAAGCTTTCAAGTAAATGCCGCCAATGAAGAGGAAGTTATAAACCTGAGAAAATTTGCAGAACAAAATTACAAGCATATTGATCTTCTTGTATATAATGCCGGAGTTGCCAGAAGTTCAAAAATTGACAGTTTTGATCTCAAAGACTGGGATATTTCTGTATCTGTGAATCTTACCGGATATTTTCTGTGTGCAAGGGAAATATCAAAAATCATGATAAAACAAGGTTTTGGAAATATTATACAGATTAATACAAAATCCGGTAAAGTAGGAAGCAAACATAATTCAGCATACTCTGCTTCAAAATTCGGCGGTGTGGGGTTGACCCAGTCACTTGCTTTGGATCTTGCAGAACATAATATTCGTGTAAACAGCCTTATGCTGGGAAATTTGCTAAAATCTCCTATGTTTCAGAGTCTTCTGCCGCAATATGCCAAAAAACTCGGAGTTTCTGAAGATCAGGTAGAGAAAATCTACAGAGATAAAGTACCATTAAAAAGAGGCTGTGAATATCAGGATGTTCTTAACATCCTCCTGTTTTATGCTTCTGACAAAGCTTCTTACTGCACAGGTCAGTCTATTAATATTACAGGCGGACAGGTTATGTTTTAGTTTTTTAAATACAAATTTTTTAAAGGGACTGTATCAAAGAGTCTCTTAATACCAGAACTAAAAACAATATATTTGCTAAATAAAGATTAGTTTATAGAGAATTTCGCACACTCTCTACTAAAAAAGAGGCAGCTGCCTCTTTTTTAAAACTTTCCTATTATATTTATAAACCATCCTTGAGCATTTATATCTGTATCTCTCAGATCGTCCTGAAAATTTGAAAAATTATATCCTACACCTATTTTCAAATTTTCTCCTATATGCTTGTACACTCCTGCTAATGCTCCGTGTTTTAAATTTTCCGTATTATTGTTTTTTCCTATATCAGCAAGAAATCTGTATTCCGCCATCAAATCCCAGTCCTTTATTACTTCATATTCCTGTCTGAATCCCAGCAGCGCAAAGTTTTTTTCTACTTTTATATTTCTCCTGTCTGAAGTTTTATAATAGTCATTTTCAAATTTTACCGCTGTTTTCATACCTGTTGTAAACCTTTTGGTAATTTTATAATTTCCCTCTGCTTCAAATATGTGTTTAAATTCCTCAAGATAAGAAGTTTCCCTGTCAGAATCATTTTCTCTGTTTAATATATAACTGTATCTGCCCAGCATATTAAATCTGTTATTGTATACAGGCCTGTAAGCTATTCCTATTCCTGCTTCCGCATACTCATTAACAATTCTGTTCGTTCTTTTATCTTTGGAAACAGTATAATCACCTTTGGCAAGAAATCTCAAAGACTCTGTTACTTTATAGCCTGCCGAATTCAGCAATACATATTGGACTTCATCTGTAGCATCTCCTTTATCCATTCTGTACTCTAATTTATTCTGAAGCTGAAAATTCGACTTTACAAAACTTGATAACAGACTTACAGCTGTTCTGTCATAAGAAGGTCCATTGTTGGGATTTACCTTTCCATACTGATATGAAACTCCTGCTCTGTAATTATCAGTAAGACTGTAGTCAGCTCCATATGATTCCAGATAACTTTTTTCATCTCTTTCTTTTAAAAACTGATTTTCCGCATATACTGAAAACTTGTCTGTTATTCTTGCTCTCTGACCTATCACTACTTTATCAGAATTTTTTGAGATACTGTTCCATAAATCATATCCCGTATAAATGCTGTAATTATTGGTTATTTTATAATCAGCAGTAATTTCCGCTCCTGATGTATTATTATCCCCGAGCTTGCCTTCTGCTTTTACAGTCAGTCTGTTATTCCATCTGCTTTCCACTCCCAGTCTGTAAAGTGATCTGTTATCATAATTCTTCTGCTTTACAGCTTCCTGAATTATTCCGTAAATATCCAGATTGGAAGTTACTTTATAATCGGCTCTTACTGCAAGAATGAGAGCTTCTTTATCCTCTTCATTTGTCATTTTTTCTGTTTTATTTTCCATTGCTGCCGATAATCTCAGTTTTTCACTTACTGCATACTCTGTCTGCCCGGTTATAGATTCTTTATTTTCTATCCTTCCGTCTAAATAATTCTCTTTTGCCGTGCTTTCATATTTTGTACGAAAATATAACCCGTCTGCGGGATTCAGCTTTATTTCCCAGCCATAAGCCTCCAGAGCATAATCATTACTGTACTGTCCTCCGGAAAAATCGTTTCCTACATTTAAATACCAGCCGTTCACTTCATTTCCATACGGCTTAAATAAATTCTTATTCAAATCATAAAGATTTAATACTCCCCTGAGTGAATAGGCTCTTCCTCTGCTTTTTTCAGGAGGATTGCTGTTTTTATCAGTAAATTCCAAACCTCCGTTATAAGATATAAAATAATTATCTATATTTCTTGATTTGGACTCACTGTATTCTCCTCTTAAATATGTACCATCCGAATATCTTAAAACAGCGTCTCCACCATAAATTTCATAATCAGAACTGTTATCCTTTTCTTCTTTTATGTAAGTACCGCCTATTCGCAGATGTTCACCTATCCACGCACTTCCTCTTCCTCCATAAGTCATATTGTTCAGTGATTCTGATGTTCTCGGTTCATAATCATATTCTGCCACGAGATATAATTCACTTCCGGATTTTCCGTCTTCCTGTATCAAATCATTGTATGAATCTGCTGCATGATCTTTAAGCGGTTTTCTCAGAGTAATCCTTCCCTGATAATTATCTATTTCATAATCTTTTCCTTCTGCGAGATAAACTACTTTTTCTGTAATCCCTGAGTTTTTATTCCTTACTTCTACACTTATTTTTTCAGTATCTCTGATAACTTCACCGTTTTTTAGAAAATAAAGGCTTCCTCCTGTTCCTAAAAATTCATTTTTTGCGTGAATTGTTTCAGCTTCTGAGCCAAAAGCCGTAATATTATATTTATCTTCACCGAAGCTCGTGGTCTTAGAGCTTATAAGTTCTCCTTTAGCTCCGTACAATGTTCTGTTCACCTGTGAAAATTCCGGACCGCTCAGCCCTGTTCCATAAGTTCCCCACATTATACCGGACTTTTTATACTCCAGCTGACCAAATATTTTCCCTTGTTGTAAATAGCTGTTTGCATTTGTTATTATAGAATCATCACCGTATGTGGGATAAAAATTATCTTCTCTTATTCTAAAAAATACATCTTCTCTGTCTCTTTTGAAAAAATCATCAAACAAATCTTTTATCTCGCTGTCTTTAGTATCAAACTGCAGTCTTCCTCTCAGATTATCATTAAACTTTGCTTCTCCGTCAAAAGCTATCCTTCCCTGTTTAAAAAGTTTCCCGTTCATTTCATTGCCGTCGATATCTTTATATTCACCGGTATTGGAATATTGCCCTATTGTAAAGTCGGCTATTCCTACACCAAAGAAATATCTGCTGTCTATTTCTACTTTCAGATTATATTCTTCTGTATTTCCATTTTTATCTATTGCCTGTATCAAAAGGTCACTCTCTCCCGAAGGGATTAATCTTTCCGCTTTTACGGCACCTGTTTCTTTATCTATTGAATAATTATCACCGTTTATCTTCAAGGTTTGGATATTGGTAAGATTATTTCCCGAGATAATTACTTTTCCAAAAGTGCTTTTTATATTTCTTATTCTTAATTCAGCATTACTGTATACCTGTTCATTATACTCTTTTCCAAAATCATATGTATTTTCTTTTGATTTTCTGCTTATCAAATCTATTATTCCCAGATTTGTTTCATCAAAATCTCCTGATTTATCATATACTTTTAATTTATATGTAAGCTGGTTTCCCGGAATAAAATAGTCGGAACTTTTTGGTTTCCAGCTTATTGTATCTTCATTTTTCAATTCTTTGCCTTTAATCACAGCTACAGGGTTTAGCGTATTTTTATCTTCTCCTCTGTAAATTTTTAATTCATATCCTGTAATATAATCGCTGTAATTAAGTTTTACCCTGAAATTCAGTTCTTCTTCAGTAAATTTTCTTCTGTTTACTACCGGACTGGTAAGCAGTTCCACATTCATTTCAGGATCTGCTTTTATAACCTCGGCAGAAGTCCATATAGTTCCATTTCCCATATTTATTCTGTGGTTTTCTCTGTTTAACCGGGTTTCGTCAAATTTATTATCCGATTCACTTTTATATAAAACTTCCTCTGTTTTTATTGTATCTGTTGCCAAACTTTCAGTATCCGGTACTACTTCATCAGAATCATCTGACCCGTCAGTATTTTCAGTTTTACTTTTTTCATTTTCTCTGCTGTTTTTTATCCCAAATCCTTCAGAGTGATCAGGGATAGAGCTGTTTAAGCCCTTCCCCATCACTATAAGTGAGTTTAGACACATCAAAAAAAGCAACAGAGATTTTTTATTTTTAAGATTCAACATGCTATTCCTCACCTCTTTTCTTTGATTGTACTCCAAAGTTGAATTCATTTAATCCATATTGTGTTATTAATTTTACTCTGGGATTTTCGCTAATTACTTTCATTCCTTTCGGCAGTGATGCTTCATCTACTTTTATTATGAAATTTTTTCCTCTTTCCTTTTCTGCATATTCGTCAGAAATGTGATATCTTCCGTATTCATCTGTAGTTACAGTTATTCCGGTCGGAGTTTTTAATTTTGCACCTGCTATTCCCTCTTCCTGAATTCCGGCATTCTCTATTGTAATTTCCTGAATATACTTAGTACCGCTTCTTTTTATTTCTTTGCTTATATAGAATTCCTGTGATGATATTCCTGACTTCATATTTCCCTTACTTTCCAGAGTACTTATTATTCCTTTATTATATATAAGATTCATTCCTTCTTTTGTCGTAATTGTCATGAATGTTTCCCGTATCTCGGAAGTTTTTATTTCTGTTCTCACAATTACTTTATTTACTCCTTTTAAAGTCTTGTTTAATGATTTCCCTTCCATTTTTTCTATCTTTATACCGTTAAAAATCAAATCATTATTATTAACCTTCTTTCTTGATATTTCTTTGCCTGATGCGTCCAGCATAATTAATTCTGCTGTATCATCGACATAATCTGATTCGTTTACCACATCTTTAATTATTATATTATTTGCTCCCGCATCATTTTGTATTCCGTCTCCATTTACATCTTCAAAGACTTTTCCTATTATACTTGCACTATTCGCAATACTGTTACCTGAATCGTTGCACTTGCAGCGCCGGTCACTTCACGGCTGTCTTCTCTGACAATTGCAGATGTTTTGTATTTCCCCGTCTGTATTGCAGTTCCTATTTTAGCAGCATAAGTTATTATTATTTCTTCTTTAGGATTCAGATCGAAAGTACTGAAAATCACATCTCCTGTATTAGATACCGATAGTCCGCCGCTTGCCTCCGATGTTGTTCTTAATTTTGAACTGTCCTTTTTATATGCCGCTGTCTCATCAATATAACCGAATCCCACAGGCAGTATATTTTTAACATTTAATCCTGTTCTTGCCACTCTTCCCTTGTTATAAATCCTTACAGTATATTCTACCGTTTCTCCCAGCTCTGCTATATTTTTTGAAGCTGTGATACTTACAGTCAGATCTGCCGCTTCAGGTTTTGCTTTTATGGATGCTGTTTTTAGCTCCGCTCCATTCAGATAACCGGTATTTATAATATCATTATAAGCAGCTTTATGTATAACAGCAGAAACAATATATTCTACTTTTGAATTCGGTCCCAGATTAATAGTATCATTCAGATCGGAAGATGTGGTTCCCGTTACACCATAAGCCTGACCGCTTACTACTTTTCCGCTTACTGTCCAGCCTTCAAAGGCATTTATTGTATTTCCGTCAAAATCAAAAGTTTCCTGTTCGAGCCTTATATCCTTTACTACATTTCCTTTAGCAATTGCATTCCCTTTATTCTCAACAGTAATTTTGTATTCTACTTTATCACCGGCAGTATATCCGTTTTCAAAGTTTGTGATTATTTCTTTTACTGCTGTTACTTTACTGTTATCCGTTACAGGATCTACAGATGGTGTTGACGGTTCTACGCTGTTTCCGTCGGCTAATCCTGTATTTGTGACTTTTCCTGCTGCATTTATATTTACTACTGCGCTTACTGTATATTCTACTACAGCTCCCGGTGACAATGCCAGTATATCATTCAAATCACCCGCAGTGCTGCCAGTCACTCCTATACCTGTTCCGGCTGTAACAGCTCCTGTTATTGTCCAGCTTGTAAATGATTCTATGCTGTTTCCAAGTAAATCAGTCGTTTTCTGATCCGCTCTTATGTCTTTAATGCTATAATTATTTACAGGTAAAACTCCTGTATTTTTTAAAGTAATTCTGTATTCTATAGTTTGACCCGGCATGTAGCCATTTAGCAAGTTTGTAACTAATTCTTTTTTTACTGTTACTTTACTTTTGTCATTTACAGGCTCTGCAGGCGGTGTTGACGGTTCTATTCCGTTTCCGTCGGCTAATCCTGCATTCGTGATTTTTCCTGCCGCATCTGTATTTATTACCGCCGATATTGTATACTCTATCTTTCCTCCGGCAGATAATGATACAGTGTCATTTAAATCATCTGTAGTATTTGGTGTCACTCCTGTCCCTGTTCCATTTGTAACAGTACCTGTTATTGTCCATCCTGTAAATGAATCTATTCTGTTTCCGCTTATATCTGTAGTTTTTTGATTGGTTCTTATATCCTTTATTTCGTAGCTGCTTACCAGTGTAGCACCTGTATTTTCCAGCAGTATTTTATACTGTACTGCCTGACCCGGTGTATAACCGTTTGATAAATCTGTTATCAATTCTTTTTTAGCTGAAATATTACTTTTATTATTTTCAGGATTAACAGGAGGTGTTGATGGTTCTACAGGATTTCCATTTCCTACACCTTTATTAGTAATTTTACCTGCTGCATTAGTATTTATTACTGCTGTTATCAGATATTCCGCTTTTCCACCCGAAGAAAGTGAAATTATATCATTTAAATCACCTGTAGTATTTAAAGTTATTCCCGTTGCCGAACCAGATATTACAGTTCCCGTTATCTGCCAGCTTGTAAATGCATCTATTACTGTCCCATTCATATCTGTAGTTTTCTGATCTGTTCTTATATCTTTGACATTATATCCCAATGCTAAGACAGCACCTTGATTTTCAACTGTTATTTTGTATTGTACTGTCTGACCCGGTATATAGCCGTTTGATAAATCTGTTATCAGCTCTTTATTTATTCTGATATTATTTATATTATTTTCAGGCTCCTTCGGT
>JAITVW010000237.1 GCA_031285605.1 Fusobacteriales bacterium
AAATATAGAGGAGAATTTTTATTAAGAGCCTGTTTGCAGGTATTTAAGGAGGAATTTTATGAAACAGTTTGCTGCTTCAATTATGTGTGCGGATCAAATGAACCTGAAAAAAGAGTTAGAAAGACTGGAAAAGGCTGAAATTAAACTTTTACACTGCGATGTAATGGATGGCATTTTTGTAGATAATATGGCTATGGGTCCATATATACTAAAAGAAATAAAAAAAAATACAAATATACTTCTTGATATCCATCTGGCAACTATAACTCCGTTTAAATATATGAAGATGTATTCCGGGATTAAGCCAAAGTATATATCATTTCATATAGAAACATCTGAAAACCCAGAAAAAGAAATAAAGTTTCTTAGAGAAAACGGAATTTCTCCGTCACTTGCTGTAAGTCCGCAAACACCTATATCAAAAATAGTAAAATATCTTCCGTTGGTTGATATGCTGTTAATAATGACTGTAAATCCCGGATTTGCGGGACAGCCTTTTAATTATAGCGTTATTGAAAAATTAAAAGAACTGAATATCTGCCTTGGAGATTTGAAAAATCCTCCGGTAATTGAGGTAGATGGCAATATAAATAAAAAGACAATACCGGTACTATATGAAAATAATGCAAGTGTATATGTATTAGGGACATCAGCCCTATTTAACAGTACTCCAGGTACTTACAGGGAAAAAATAGAAGATTTACAAAAGCTGTTTATTTAGCATATATAAAAAAGAAAAATGAAGCTGATTGATTTTCTCATGTTTTCTGTTTATAATATAAGAAAAGAAAAAAGGGCAGAAGGGATGAAAATATGAATAATGTAATAGAAGTTATAAAATCAAGAAGAACAACGAAAGCCTTCAGAAGAGATGAACAGATAAAAGAGGAAGAGCTGGAGCTGATATTAGAGGCAGGAAACTGGGCGCCGACAGGACATAATACACAGCCGTGGTTTTTTACTGCCATTCAGAACAGAGAGCTTATAGATAAGTTAAATATGCTGGCAAAGAAATCTGGGAAAGCTTCTAAAGATGAAATAACGCAAAAAATGTGCAGCAATGAGATGCTGGATCTTTTTTACGGAGCTCCGACAATAGTAATAGTTTCATATGAAAAAGAAGATCTGACACCTATTGAGGATGTTTCGGCTGCATCACAGAATATGCTTCTTGCAGCAGAAAGCCTGAATATAGCAAGCTGCTGGAATGGAATAGTACGTATGTTTTTTTCACGGATGGATAATGATCAGAGAGAAGAATTCGGAATACCCGAAAATTATATTCCCCACACTGTTTTAGCTTTCGGATATCCAAAAATAAAAGTAATGAATATTCCGCAAAAAAATAAAAATTACAGGAAAATAATAAAATAAATACGGGAGATTCTAAATGAAAGCAGTTATATTCTTAAACGGGGAGTATGATTACAAAGATAATTTTTTAAAAAAAATTATAGATAAAGATACTGATATTTTTTGTGCCGACGGAGGGACGAATTATTGTCTGGAAAGAGGTTATGTCCCAAAATGTATATATGGAGATCTGGATTCCATAAAATCTGAAATTCTGGATAAAATAACCGAAATGGGAATAAAAACGGAAAAATTTTCTCCCGATAAGGATTTTTCCGATTTTGAGCTTGTTTTGGAAGAGATGGGATATGAGAATTATAAGGAAATATATGTGGTAGGAGCTTTGGGGAAAAGAATTGATTTTACTTTGAATAATATTTTTCTTATGGAAAAATACAAGAAACTGATAATTCTCACAGAAAAAGAAAAGATTTTTTTCAGGGAAGAAAGTTTTACTATTGTCGGAAAAGCAGGAAAGATACTTTCTATGGTTTCTCTTGACAGTGAGATAGAAGGAATAACATTAAAGGGATTTAGGTATCCTCTTTTAAACAGATATATAAAAAGGGACAGTTCTATTCTGATGAGTAATGTGATACTGGCAGATGAAGCTGAAGTAATTTTTAAAAAAGGTAAAATAGTAGTTATTTTATATGTATAAAAAATATTTTCTCTAAAGAATATGATATAATAGTACAGTAATTTTTATTTTAAGAAAAATATAAAAGAGATAATTTTATAGATGAAGAGGAGAAACAATGAATACAGATTATGATGTGATAGTGGTAGGAGCAGGACATGCAGGGGTAGAAGCAGCTTTGGCTTCGGCAAGACTGGGAATGAAAACAGCTTTATTTACGATTTTTATTGATAATATAGCAATGATGTCGTGTAATCCTTCTATAGGAGGACCCGGAAAATCACATCTTGTTTCTGAACTTGGAATGCTTGGCGGGGAAATGGCAAGACATATAGACAGCTATAATCTGCAGCTGAAAAACCTGAATCATACAAAAGGGCTTGCAGCAAGAATAACAAGAGCACAGGCAGATAAATACTGGTATAGAATAAAAATGAGAGAAATAGTGGAAAAACAGGATAATCTTGAGGTAGTTCAGGGAATAGTTTCTGATTTGATTCTTGACGGAAAAAAAGTAACAGGCGTAAAAGATCAGGTAGGAATAGAGTACAGATCCAAGGCAGTTATATTATGTACAGGAACATTCTTAAAAGGCAGATTTATAATTGGTGATGTTAAATATGAGGCAGGAAGACAGGGAGAACAGTCAAGCGAGGAATTATCCGACAGACTTCGTGAATACGGCTTTGAGGTGGACAGATACCAGACAGCAACACCCCCGAGAATAGATAAAAGAACAATAAATTTTTCTGAAATTGAGGAATTAAAAGGTGAGGAAAATCCAAGATATTTTTCATATCATACTCTGAAAGAAGAAAATTCGGTAATGCCTACATGGCTTACTTATACAACACCGGAAACAATCAGGGTAGCAGGCGGGCTTCTAAAATACTCCCCTATAGTAACAGGAATAGTGAGTTCCAAAGGACCGAGGCATTGTCCTTCACTTGACAGAAAGGTTTTAAGATTTCCTGAAAAAACAAATCATCAGATATTTTTGGAACAGGAAAGCACGGAGTCAAATGAAATTTATATAAACGGATTTACTACGGCAATGCCGCCTTTTGCACAGGACGCTATGCTGAAAACAATAAAAGGTCTGGAAAATGCAAAGATAATGAGATACGGTTATGCTGTGGAATATGATTATATACCGGCTAATCAGCTGAAACTGACACTTGAAACAAAAATACTTGAAAATCTTTATACAGCAGGAACTATTAACGGTACTAGCGGATATGAAGAGGCTGCTGTTCAGGGATTTATGGCTTCTGTTAATGCAGTGAGAAAAATAAAGGGACAATCTCCTGTTATTATTGACAGAAGTGAAGGATATACAGGAGTTCTTATAGATGATATCATAAATAAAGATACTCCCGAACCATACAGAGTGCTTCCTTCAAGGGCTGAATACAGGCTGACATTGAGACAGGACAATGTTTTCCTGAGATTACTTGATAAAGCCAGAGAAATAGGTATTCTTGATAAAGAAAAGCTGGAAGAGCTGGAGAATGCCAAAAAAGGGATAGAAAAAGAGCTGGAAAGACTAAGAAATATAACTGTTTATCCTACAAAAGAAAATAATGAAATATTGATATCATTAGGTCATGATACGATGAATAACCCTGTTTCGGCATTTGATTTTCTTGCGAGAAAAGAAATGACATATGATGATCTGGCAAGATTCATAGAGGCAGAGAAGTTATCTAAGATTGTAAAAGAACAGGTAGAGATCAATTCTAAATATAAAATTTTTATCGACAGAGAGAAAAATCAGATAGAAAAATTTAAAAAGCTGGAAGAAATGATAATTCCAAAGGATACAGATTATGAAAAGATAAAAGGTATAAGTAATATCGCAATTTCGGGACTTGTATATTCACAGCCCGAAACAATAGGACAGGCAAGCAGGATAAGCGGGATAACTCATAATGATATGACGCTGCTGATAGCCTTTATAAAAGAAAAAAATAAGTAAATACACAGTCAAGAGAGAAGGAAATTGATCTTCTCTTTTTTAATAAAAATTTTTTAAACATAATAAAAATAAGGACTTTTATAATGAAGGTATTATTGTTTTCTGAAGTTTTTGAATAAATTTATATCTCAGAAATGATAAAATTAGTTAAATGAATGTTTACATCTCGTGGTAATTGTGAGATAATCAGATTGTAAATAATTTTTATACAGGAGGAAAAATGGAAGGTAAAGTAGTGGTAACTGTAATGGGTGCAGACAAGACCGGAATCGTAGCCGGAGTATCTGCAAAGCTAAATGAACTGGATATAAATATAATTGATATATCACAGACAATTTTTGAAAATGAAATATTTGCGATGATAATGCTTACTGAAGTAAAAAAAAGCCAAAGGAGTATAGAAGATATACAAAATGAATTTAAGGCAGTGGAAGAAAGTTTAAAAGTAAAAATATTCATACAGCATGAAGATATCTTCAAAGTAATGCACAGAATATAAGGAGGTTTATTAGAGATGTTATTACTCCCAGATGAGATATTAGAAACAATAAATATGATAAGTACATATAGTCTTGATGTAAGAACAGTAACAATGGGAATCAGCCTTTTGGACTGTATAGATCCCAGTGCTGAAAAAACAGCAGAGAATATATATAATAAAATAGTAAAATACGGGAAAAATCTTGTGGAATATGCAGATGAAATATCAAGTAAATATAATGTTCCTATAGTTAATAAAAGAGTATCGGTTACTCCGATTGCTGTTATAGGTAATTCTACGGATGCCGAAGACTATACTATATTTGCCAAAGCGCTTGACAGAGCTGCTACAGAAATAGGGATAGACTTCATAGGAGGTTTTTCTGCTTTAGTTGATAAGGGATTTACAAAAGGGGATATAAGGTTAATCAATAGTATACCAAAAGCACTAAGCAGTACGGCAAAAGTCTGCTCTTCAGTTAATGTAGGATCAACTAAGTCAGGAATAAATCTGGATGCTATAAAAATGATGGGAAAAACAGTGAAGGAGCTGGCACAGCTTTCAGCAGATCAGGATGGTCTTGCAGCAGCGAAATTTGTGGTATTTACTAATGCGGTACCGGATAATCCTTTTATGGCAGGAGCTTTTCACGGGGTAGAGAATGCTGATGTGGTACTGAACGTGGGAATAAGCGGACCGGGAGTGGTAAGACATGCTTTGGCACAGGTAGATAAAAAGGCAAAAATAGATGAGGTAATAGAAACAATAAAAAAAATAAGCTTTAAAATAACAAGAATGGGTGAGCTTATAGGAAGAGAAGTAGCAAATAAGCTGGAAATAGAGTTTGGAATTATTGATTTATCCCTTGCTCCTACTCCGGCAGTGGGAGACAGTGTTGCCAATGTTCTTGAGGAATTCGGGATTGAATCGGTAGGAGCTTATGGAACAACTTTTGCCCTTGCCATACTAAATGATGCAGTGAAAAAAGGCGGAGCAATGGCGGCAAGCAGAGTGGGAGGACTGACAGGAGCATTTATTCCTGTAAGTGAAGATCAGGGAATGATAGCTGCTACAAGTAAGGGTTATCTTACATTGGAAAAACTCGAGGCAATGACGTGTGTTTGTTCTGTGGGACTGGATATGATAGCAATTCCGGGAGACACTACTGAAGCCGTAATATCAGGAATTATAGCCGATGAAATGGCAATAGGAATGATAAACAGCAAGACAACAGCTGTAAGAATAATACCCGTACCCGGAAAAAAAGCCGGAGACAGGGTTGTTTTCGGAGGACTGCTCGGAGAAGCTGATATTATTAATATAAATAATCTGGACTGTTCTGTTCTTATAAACAGAGGCGGAAAAGTGGCTCCGCCGATTCAGGCATTAAAAAATTAATATTAAAAAAGAGAGAAACCGGATTTTTCCGGTTTTTTTGCTGAAAATAATATTTCTTATATAAAATCAGGCATTAATAAGTCCGTCTGCACCGGAATATACGTTTATTTTATTTACTCCTGCAAAACCTGCCGCAGTTTTCACGGAAAAATCTGTCGGAGCAGAACGTGAAATAATGATTTTAACACTAAATTTTGCGCTTTTAAGAAGAGTTTCCGAAGACACCCTGCTCTGTTACAGCAAAATACTTTCAGACGGCTTAAAATCAAAATTAAGCTTTAGATAAAAAAATAAATAGCAATCATTGATGATAATTTTGTTTATTAGATAAAAAATATCGTTAGATTATAACCGGAAATTTTATGTTGTTAATCTATTTTTTCTAATTATGTTAAATTTATAGTAGGTATAGATATGAGAAAAAGAAATCCCGTATGGCAGCCATATCAAAATGGATGTAAACGGAATTTTACTGCTTGGTAATACTGCCTGTTTTAATATACACTGTCTTTTTCTTCCTTCGGAGTGCC
Organism: Fusobacteriales bacterium; assembly: GCA_031285605.1. Classification (GTDB taxonomy): domain Bacteria; phylum Fusobacteriota; class Fusobacteriia; order Fusobacteriales; family Leptotrichiaceae; genus Sebaldella. Next base: position 6,381 of record JAITVW010000237.1, read on the forward strand.
GAGATATCCGGCAGTATTTAATTGATTATATTCAAGTTATTATCTTAAATATTCTCTTCTTCCAAAATTGCAATTTTAACTTTTAATTCTTTTACTTTTCTGGTATGATAACGTAATTGTATTTTTAGAACTTCCAATTCTGTGAGCTCTGATTTCTCACTGTGAGAAATCTCGGCTATTTTTTTTCTGGGATCTTCACTTTTTATGATTTCTATTTTCTGGTTAGTATCAATATTCATTTTTTTTATATTTTGAACCACTCTTACAGGGAGATTTACGGCATTTCTTATGTTGGTCTCCTGAGCCAGCTTGTATTTATCAATCATTCTGTAAACATAGTCTTTTTTTAATCCGATTGTTTCAAACCATTCCACAAAAGATCCTGAATGATAGTTAGCCAGAATCTGCTGAGACTCATATAAGTTTTTGGCTATTTCATATAAATTTTTTATCATCTGTCTTTGGGAGTTAGAGATGATTTGTTCGCTTTGCAGCAAAAGATCCCTGTCACCCGGCTGTATTTCAAATTTATTAAAGTCAAAATTACTTTGATAAAGGTCTAATCCCCTATAGTTAACGTTTTTGCTTAAAATATCTTTTATTGCCATTTATATCTCCTTCTGAAGTTCTTCTATATATTCGTCAACAAGGTTTCTGTAATCAATAGCACCGTTTGAAGAGTTTCTGTAAGTGAAAATGTCAAGCTGTGAATTTACGGCATTTATTATATCCTGATTTTCCCTGATGGCTACTTTGGAAAACTGCTGTTCGTCGAAGAAAGACTCCAGACTGTTTTGAAATTCTTTAAATGCAATGGTATTCATTTTAGCTCTTATAAGAAAAACTTTTTTTATTTTTAGTTCCGTATTTTGTCTTGAAATATTTTTACTAAGTCCGAGAATATCACGGACACCTGTAATATCCAGATTACTTGCCTGCGTAGGAATAAAAATGTCCTGTGTAGCGTATAAAATTGATGCTGTAAGTGAATTTACAGTTCCTTCCGTATCTATAACAATAAAATCATATTCTTTGAAAAAGTCAGAAACAAGATTTTTCATTATAAAAGTGGCGGAAACAGTATCAGCATCAAAATAAGAGTCGAATTTAGCAATTTCATAATCGGAAATAATAACATCCACACCGTTTTTATGATTTATATATTTTTTCACATCTTCTACAAAACCTTCATTATACTCTTTGATAAGATCAAAAAGAGTATTTTCATTTTCCATACCGAGACAGATAGAAACTCCGCCACGAGGATCCGTGTCTATAAGAAGAGTTTTGTATCCCAGACGTGACAGCGCATATGCGAAATTTATACTGGAAACAGTTTTACCCGCACCTCCTTTTGGATTTGCGAAAGTGAGTATTTTCATAGTTTCTCCTTCTTTCTTTAATATTTAATATAAATATACCATAAAGTATGTATTTCTACAACAAATAATATGTTATAATAATGCAGAAATAAAAAAACAGATACAGCTTAAGTATATTCAAAAAAGAAAAGAATATAAATAAAAAAATCCGGGAGGAAAAAATGATAATCCATATTGTATTTTTTAAACTAAAAAATTATCCAGAGGGAATAAAAGAATTAAAAGAGAATATCACAGCTTTAAAGGATAAAATAAAAGAAATAAGAAAAATTCAGATAGGCGTGGATTTCAGCAGAGAAGACCGTTCTTATGATCTTGCTTTGTATTCTGCTTTTGATACAAAAGAGGATTTAGAGTCATATGCAGTAAATAAAGATCATCTGGAAGTGATAAATAATTATGTCAAAGTATACTGTGACCATACAAAGATCGTAGATTTCGAGAAATAAATTCTGTGAGATATGAGGATGAACATAGAAAGAACTTTTAAAGGGGTAAAGCCGGCTGTTTTTATACTTGTGATAATGACAAAGAAAGAAAATGTATAAATCAAAAGAG
>JAITVW010000241.1 GCA_031285605.1 Fusobacteriales bacterium
AAAAAAGTAGCACTGCATCCATATGCCAAAGCAGCAGTAAACAGCGGGATTGCCACTGATAACAGTTCGATGATATCTCAGAATGTATTTACTGCAAAGACAGAAGAAAGTGCAATGGAGATGATTCCATACTTTATATGGGCTTTGTAAGGTTTAAAAATAGAATTTTGGTAAAAGGGGCTGTATCAAAAACAATGTCGTCAACTTAAGAAAAAAACTTGACAATTACTAATATAATCATCTCATAATTAAGTATAAAACGAGCCTGTGAGAAAAAGTCTGCAAACAAAAAAAGCTTTCTATGGTAAAATTAAAATATCATAGGAGGCGATTTTTATGTACGGAAGAAATAATGGGGAGAAGCTGTTTTTTATCTTTTTCTGGTTTCAGCTTTTGTTTTGGGGATTTTAGCAGCTGAATTTATCAGGACAAAACTTAAAGATAAAAAAAGAATACACCGGAGACAGATTGTTATTCTTATAGAAATTCTTGTATTATTTTTCTCTGCCTTTATACCTCAGGGAAACTATAATGTTATCGTAAATACAGAAATTTCGTTTATATGTTCACTTCAGGTTCAAAGCTTCAGGAAAGTAAACGGAAATTTATCTGCAACTACAATGTGTACAGGCAATTTGAGAAGTGGAACAGAGCAGCTGTATAAATATATAATTCAGAAAGACAGTAAGGCAAAAGAAAAGTATATGATTTATTACGGGTTAATACTGTTTTTATAACAGCCGCCGCCAAGGCTTTTTTTACGGAACTGCTGCGTGAGAAAGCATTATTTGTGTACTGCGGTATTTTAAGAACAGTATTTGCTGTGATGTTAGAGATGAAATGTAAAATTATAAATTTTGAGATATAATTTACAAGTGTAATGTGAAGAATAATGTCAGTAAAATGATGTTATTCTTTTTTTATTATTCAATATAAAGTAATTTATAACAATTATTATGTAGGATATATTGATATTAAAAATGAAAAGACCGAAATTATAAAACAGAGAAATTACTAATAAAAATGAAAAAATAGAATAAAATATGTACTTATTAAATTTTATGAATGGAAAATTGATATATGAATCTTTAAATAATGGTCTGACAAATTATTATGTTTATATTTTGTCTATGTTAAAATTGACTTTAAAGAATTATTTTAGTACAATATTTACATAGATATTATTATTTTGGAAGGGAGGTTCAAAGGATCATAATTTGATGTTTATTACCGGATATTTTTTATCGGCGGTCGAAAAAGGCGGAAAAACTACCGAGATGCCTGATATGAATGTACAAACGGAGAAAGCTATGGAGCTGAGAAAGATTTAGTCCGGCACAAACACAGAATATAACAAGGGACTGAAATATTTTAACAAAACCGGAAAGCAGGAGGCAGAATGAAAAGGATAATTTTGATTTTTTCACTATTGACTTTGTCATTATTGGCTTTTGGAGAAGAACTAAAAGTAAACAGAACCGTGGAAGAAAGTGTAACAAAAGATTATAATCAGAATGGAGTTTATTCCTCATACAAAAAAGCTTTGAGAAGAGCTCAGAAATCAGTATATGTAAAACTGCCTGAAACGAAGAGAGTACCGATATACAATACCGGACAGAATAAAAGCAGAAGAAGAGGAACTGATGTCTGAAGAAATCAACATAATGAGAAGAAGGCAGCACTTAAGAGGAGGGAAAATGAAAAAAACAATAATTTTACTATTTTGACAGTAACAGGAATAATGCCTTTATTCAGCACCGGATTATGAATACAAAAGAGAATTAAGGGAAGGTGCAGGAGGAAAACGAACAAATCCGAGACAGTATCCGGACACTGTTCAGATACCGGAAAAGAACGGACAAAGGCAGACAGATAAAAAAGCAGCTAAAATAAAGAAAATAGAAGATTTGTTGTTTAGAAAAGAGCAGTAGAAGGCAATAAAATAATATAATGGAGGAAGAATGAAAAGAAATAAAAAATTATTAGTATCATTTCTGGCAATAAATTCGATACTATCAGCTTATGCAGCAGGAACCGAAACTGTAGTAAGCCCCAGATATGACCGCATGTATAACAGTATAGTAAAGAATATAGAAAAAGGCAGTTCCAATCAAAAAACATATGAAATAATAGAACAAATACTAAATCAGAAAAATAAAGAATTAAAGGATCTGTATTTACGGGGAGATTATATAGTAAAGCCTGAATATCTGGAATGGCAGGTATTTTTTACAGGTTTTTATGAGGAATACAGTGAAGGAAGGGATAATACCAAAGAAAATGCAGCCTATCATTCAAAAGTTTCAGGTTATTATGATACAAACGGAAATTATGTAATGACAAGCGGAAGTATAAACGGTATGATGGGAAAACCACATAAACAATTACAGCAGCCGAAAGAAATCGACCTTGGTGTAACAGTACAGGTAAGAGAGCCGAGCAGACAGCCTGTATCACTTGGGGTGTCTAAGCCTTCAATGCCGCAGATAACGCCGAATTCGCCGGCAGCTGTTGCGGTTAATCCGCCTGTAATTCCATTAATGCCGAATCTGTCTTTTGAGATAAACCCGCCGGCAACATTCAGTGTTCCAAGTGTAAGTACGAGCATAAGCCTGAATTTGCCGACTATAGCAGTAAGAGCTTTTAATCCTGTGGCGCCGAGTGTGACTACAATTACAATAGATCCTGTTTCTACACTTACTCTTACTTTCCCCGGTTCAGGAAACGGCGATCAACAATGGATAAATAAAGGAGGAAGTGTTGCTCCAATTGCACAGCAAGACTTTACGGGACAGTCAGGAAAAGGAACTTTGGATGCAGTGAGTCTTTCTACAGCGGCATCACAAAACTTCAATGTAAGTCTTCATAATACAAACGCTGTAGGAAGGACAGGAACATCACATACAGCGACTAATAACGGAATACAAAACTTTGACTGGACAGGAGTGACTGCAAGCCATGCTGTAATGAAACTGGTAGGAAGCCATGAGATTCAGATAAAAAATATGGATATGAAATTTATAGGAGTGGGAAATAAACCATCTGCATATTTGATGCTTTTTCATACAGATGCTCATAATTTTGCTGGTATGGAGTCTACATGGAATCTGGACAGTAATACAACTGTAACTATGTCAGGGCAGAAAATAATTTTATACGGAGTTCAGTCACATTCGGGTTATGCTTCAGGTTCGGGAATGATAAATAATGGTATAATAACAGCAGATGGAGAAACTACTGCTGCGACAAGTCAGGGGACAAGTTATACCGGATTAAATCCGGATCAAAGAATAATATTCACGACAATAGATGCTGACGGTGGAAGTTTAAGTTCATATAGCAGATGGTTCTATTTTATAAATAACGGGACTATAACATTAAACGGAACATCCGATATTCTTGCGAATTTTGCAACACCGGGAAATATTGGTAGGGGAACATACTTTACCAATAATTCGGCGATATACTTAAACGGACAAAGTTCTGTAGGGATAATGCTGAATCCATCAGTTTCAAATTTTGGTGATTCTCATATTTTACTGAATACTCCCATAGAGATACGCGGAGATAAAAGTTTGGGAATACAGCTCACAAATGACGTATTTAAGCTTGAAAAATCAATAATAAATCTTAATCTGGGAACAACAGGAAATGACAGTAATTCCACAGGGAATATAGCAGGAAATAATCCCGGACTGGTAGAAGGTGCAGTGGGAGTTCTTGTCAGCGAAGCAGCTGCGAACTTTACTTTAAAAGACTATAAAATAAATATAGGTGATCATTCGTTCAGTAACGCAGGGATAAGGGTAGCAGCCGGGAAGATAAGTCTGAGTACAGGCGGAAACTCATCAATTGATTTTAGTGCGAACAGCAGTGAAAATGCAGGAGTTTCGATAACAGGCGGCAGCTCTACAGCCACGACAGCAGGAATAACAATAAATCTGAATGGGACGTCAAATGTCGGGGCTCAGGTAGAAAACAGCGGAACTTTCAATCATTCTAACGGGACTATAAATATAGGCGGACAGGGAAATTTAGGAATTGCGACTTTGAGCGGTGCAACGACAAATATGAATAATGCGTCGGCAGTTATTAATGTAGGAGCAAAAGGAACCGGTGCTTATAACAACTCTGTATTTAATCTCACAGCCGGAACAATAAAAGCAACGGGAGATTCGGCAGTAGCAGTATATGGTGCAGCAGGAAATATTAATACAAATATAAACGATGGAAACATAGAAGTCGGTTCCGGAGGGATAGCTTTATTTTCCGGGAACTCATCTAAAATTAATATTAAGTCTGCAGCGGATATTAAAGTAAATGCCGGAGGTTTATTATTTTATAATCATGACGGCGGAATGTTCACGGGGAAATATGTTCTGGACGGTATAGTTTCTCCGAGAGTGGAAGCCGGAGGGATGGTTTTCTATTATAAAGGCGGTTCATTATCTAATTCTGAATTATCGGGAATGTCTGCTATATCAAGTTCATTTGAAGGAAAAACAGCATTAGGAACAACTGATAAATTAGATTTGAGAATGGCAGCAGGTTCAAGTTTGATATATCTCGAATCAACGCCGGGACTGACTAAAAATATTTCGGATTTAAGTTTAATTCTTCCACTAGTACCGTTGAGTGGAGCGTGGCTCACTGTAACACCGGATTCGGGAGCTGTGATAAAAACATACACATTATCTGATCTGAATCTGATACTGGATAATGATACAGACTCAAATCTAGACGGTGGAATATACAGCAAGCTGCAGATATTGAGTTCGGATATAACAGTTAATAACGGAGTTACGGTAAACGGAACAAATAATGGTCAAATTGCCATAGTGCAGAGAAATAAAACAGGAAGTACAAATCCTTCTGATATTTTAATAACAAATAACGGGACTATAAATTTGACCGGAGATAACTCGGTAGGTATAGTCGGAGACTATGCCAAGACAGATACAAGTTCATCATCAAAAATTGAACTATATGGAGATAAGTCAACAGGAATAATTTCTACAAACGGGACACAGACAACCAATGCCGGAACAATAATAATAGACGGAGATAAAGCTATGGGTATATACGGAGGAAATACTCTGGATGATACGCCGGCAGTTTTAGGATATGGAAATGGAAAAATCAATATAACTCACAGCGGTGAAATAAAAACTACTAATGCAACGGGCGAAAGATACGGAATATATGTGGAAAACAAAGCGGCTTATTCAGTTCCGGTAACAGATTCAACAGTGACAACAACAGCAGGCTCAAAAATAGACCTGAGTCTGGCAGCAAATGGAGGAGTAGGAATATATTCCGACAAAAGTACTGTAAATCATTCAGGTTCTGTAAAAATCAGTTCTACTGCAACAAATAACGGTACAGGTATATATGCAATAGCCGGAAGTAATGTGGAAATTTTAAATACAGGCTCTTTAGAAGTGACCGGAGAGAAAGGATATGGATTCTTTTTAAAAGACTCTGCAGGGAAAAACAGCGGTAGTATAACAGTAGGAAAAGAATCAATAGGAATAAATCTTGACGCACTCTCTACAGGAAATAATAACGGAACACTTACTATAGGAGAATCTTCGGCAGGCATGTATGTCGGCGGAACATCAACAGGTAATAACAATGCAGGTGCCTTGATTACATCATCGGATTCAGAGGCTCTGGGAATTTATGTATTAAGTGGAGCAACAGGAACAAATGCAGGGAATATAACATTAACAGGGCAAAAATCATCAGGAATTTATAACAAAGGAACTTTTACAATGACAGGCGGAACAGTAGAAGTTAATTCTGTATCAGGAGCAGGTATATATGCGGATACAGGCTCGACGACAAATATAAACGCAGGAGCAATAAAGGCCGGTAAAGGTGCAATAGCATTATATGCAGACAGTTCCACTATAAATGTAGCCGGGGGAACGAATTTTGACATCTCGGGTGACACTGACGGAAAAAGTATTTTTGCATATAATTATAATAATCTCGGTGTTATGACTACAGGTAAAGTAAATCTTACAGGAACAACAAATACTATAGTAAATATAAATTCCGGAGGAATAGGATTTTATGTAAAAGGAATGACATTGGATACTTACATAAATAATCTGATATCAAACAGCGGAACAGGAAAACTCGAAATTGTAATGAAGAATTCCGATTCAAATCTTTATGTACTGGATAGTCCCGGTTCTCCTACACAGTTGAGTACGATTTCGTCGTTAGTGCCGGGAACAACTTTGGGAAGTGCGGGAAATGTGGTAATTTCTACAGGAAGCGTTTCGGATTACGGTCTTTTGACATTGGTAAAAGGTGAATTGGAAATAGATCAGGATGTAAATCTCGATACAGCTTCAGATGCTTATAATAAATCAGACTTTGTAAACTCTTCTGTAAAATTAAATGCAGGCAAGAGTATAACAGGTACAGCGGCAAACGCTCTGGGAATAGGTCAAAGAAATTATTCAGGAGGAACACTGGCTAATCTGCTTGTACAAAATGACGGAACAATAAATCTGACAGGGATGAAGTCTACAGGAATCGCCGTGGATTTTGGACGAGTGCAGAATTCGGCAGGTGCAGTGATAAATGTCGGAGAAGACGGAATAGGAATATATGCGGCAAACAGTTCACAGGTAACAAATGCAGGAGCTATAAACTTAACAAACAATGGTGTGGGTATATACGGAGCAAATTACTTTGACGGAGTAACAAGTATGCCATATGGAACTGACGATATTGATATCACTAATTCAGGAGATATAATTTCTACAGGAACAACAGGAAGAAATATAGGGATATATGCAAATAACAGACCTAGTACACCAGGACCCGTATCAACAGTAGCATTGAATACAGGCTCGAATATAGATGTTTCAAGCTCGGAAGAAGGAATAGGAGTATACGCAGTAGATTCTATTCTTACAATAAATGATGGGAATATAACTGTAGGAAAGAACGGAATAGGAATATATGCAGAAGGGACAACAGGAACAATAGCAGGAGGAACAGTAAATTTAACAGGAGATAACGCAATAGGATATTATCTGGCTGCCGGAAGCAGTTTTACCAACACAGGAGGTAATATATATATTGACGGTCAGAATATAATATTGACAATATCAGATTCCACTTCAAGCATGAATTTTCTGACGCCGTTTAATATAACAGCAACAGCCGGGTCGACATATGTGGCAGGAAGCATGACGGGGGGAGAATTTTATAATAATACTACAGCGACACTAGGTTCAAATGGTATGTTAATAAGCGGTCTTGGTACTGCGGCGCTTTTTGGGACAGCTTCAGATGTTAATTCATCAGGGACAAATGTGGCAGGTATGTTAATAAGCGGACAGTATACGGATAATCCTTTTCCGCATATAATATCAGGGACACCTGTAAATGTAGAAGGAACAAACTTAGGAATAATGAATCTGGGAGATTCATCAGCAGGAATATATCTTATGAATGATGCAAGAGGAGAAAACAGAGGAACAATCACGATGGGCAATTATTCTGTGGGTATGTATGCAGAGGGGTCATTATCATTATCGGCGTCATCTGTAAAAAATGATAATGGAACTATTAATATAGGTCAGGAATCAACAGGATTATTTTTGAAAAACGGAGCAAGTGTTTGGAATGCCGGAGCAACAGCAGAAATAAACAGTACAAGTCAGAAAGCAGTGGGAATGTACTCGGAAAGATCATCAGCAGGAGCGACTGCTGTAATTAATGACGGAAAAATAGAACTGAACGGAGACCAGTCAATAGGAATATACACTACAGGAGTATCTAATGTAACAAATAACGGGACAATACTTATAGGCAGCTCCCTCAGCCCGATTCAGCCGGGAGTGGGAATATATGCGGATAATGCTGGCAGCAGTGTTGTAAACTCATCTGGAAAGTCTGTAACTGTGGGAGATAATTCAATAGGAATATACAACATGAATGGAAGTGTAACAAATGACGGAATAATAACAGCAGGAAACGGAGGAACAGGGATATATTCTGAAGGAGGAACAATTACTTTAAATGCCGGTTCGTCAATAACAACAGGTCAGAATGATGCAGTGGGAGTATATGCCGTGAATCAGACAGGAACAGTAGTAAATAATTCTGCAGTATCTGTGGGAGACGGTTCTTACGGCTTTGTA
>JAITVW010000307.1 GCA_031285605.1 Fusobacteriales bacterium
ATCCTTCACTATATCCTTATAAAAGCCGACCATTATTTTATCTGCCTTTTGAAGACCGGGTTTGTCCATGTAATCTTCCCTGTCATCAATTACCTCACAGGTAAATCCAAGAAACTTAGCCAATTCCAAAACTTTTTCACCAACGTGTCCTCCGCCGGCAATAACTATTTTTTCATTTAGTCTGAAAATTTTTATAAAGCCTTTTACAGTACCGCCGCACTGCATTTCCAGATCACCGTCAGGTGTAAGGCTGTGCTCAAAATTTCTGTCTGTATTCCGCTTCAAAGCTTCCACAGCTTCTCCGGTAACAAAATATTCTACCTTTCCTCCGCCGATAGAACCGTATGTCTCGCCGTTTTCCCAAACCAGCATAAGTGAACCGGTATCACGCGGTGTCGAACCGCCTACATCGGTTAGAGTTACCAATGCTACTTTTTTATGCTCCTCCAGATTTTCCAGTATCTTTTTCAAAATTAACTCTTCCACCTTATCCTCCTGACTTTTTCATATATTTCAGTATTTGATTTTCCTGCATTCAAAATATCAGAGCACTAAAATAAATGAAATCCTTTTTCCTTCATTGATGAAATCACAGCTTCCAATACTGCTCCGCCTATACTTCTTGACTTGTCGGAAATGGTAAAACAATTTTTCTGCTCATCTTTTCTGGGATCTATATCCATTATTTTAAATTTCTTGGTTACATAAAATCCGTCTCTGATCATCCCTCTTAATACTCCGTCAATAGTTGCATAAACTTCATTCCCACCTATTTTCGCCAGAATATCACCTTTCTTCACTATATCGCCGATCTCGTGTATATTATTTATAATACCCTCATATTCGCTGTAAATAACTCTTTCCTTTGTAAAGCCTCCTATATTTCCGGGAACTCCGGTATTAGTCATAGCATTCCCCTCATATATAAGTCTTCCCAGATTGTGTCCTCTCATAGTTTCTACCACGATATCCACATCTTTTCCGGCAGTAAATCCCGGTCCCAGCGCTACTGTTACCGGTGCCATTCCCCTGTTTGTACCGTAATTTTTTTTGGCAAGTATTCCGTCTACCAGTGCTACAGGATTTAGTATCCGGGTACATTCCGCCGTTGGATCTGTTAGTACCGGAATTACTCTTTCCTCGAACATTTTATTTATCTCGTCAAGATATTTTATCTTTTTTGATTTTATTCCCTCTATTTCCATTTCTCCTGTGTAAACAGCTTCGCCGTAACACACTTTTCTTCTTATGGAGCTTGGATTTTCCACTTCCAAAACAAGCACTTTAAAACCGCATTTATGAAGTTTTTCTATTGAACCGGAAGCAATATCTCCTCCTCCTCTTACTATCACCAGATTCTCATGCATATTTTTTCCACCTCTGTCTTTACAGCATTTCTACAAATGCCTCCAATCTTGTTTTTACCTGTCCGAAATCACTCAGGGAATAATCTGTTTCCAGACTCATATACGGTGTATCAGCTCCCTGAACCACTTCTCTGATTTTTTCAGTTTCTACGTTATAAGTATGGCAGGTCTGCAGAATAACATCTATTACACCATCTACTTTATATTCTTCTATAAGCTTTACCAAAAGTTCCTCACGTCCTTTGTTCGGCGTCATTACAGAACATGGTATTTTTAAATATCTCTCGGCTATTGCCTCTACAGGATCTTTTTCAGTATCCACCATTCTGTCAAAGCTCTTTATTCCTATACAATTTTCAAAGCACACCACTACTGCTCCGCTTTCTTCCAGCGGTTTTATTATTTTTTCGACTATTCCTCCGCTCGGACACCCGGTAATTAAAATTCTTTTAGCACTTTCACTTACCTCGCTTTTTCCTTCCCGATGTTTTTGTATTAATTTTTCAATTACTTCATTTATATTTTTTATCTGCTCGTTTTTATCAAATGTAAATGTAGTTCCATGCATAATAGTATGTATTTCAAGACCGCTTAAAGGCGGCGGAGTCAGTTTTCCGAGCTCGTAAAATCTCTGCATTACTTCTCTCTCGTCATTACACAGTTTAACAGCATCTTTCAGATCCTGTTCTGTTATTGTTACATCAAATTTTTCTTCAAGTACCTTTTTAAAATGGTATATTTCCTCAATCCACAGCTTTCGGCTTCTTTCATCCTGATTCTGCGGAAGCTGTAATACATGCACATCTTTTATTTCACCTAAAAGCTCATACATCTTCTTTTTACCGTCACACGTAGTTTCACCGACAACCAAGTCTGAAAAATACATATAAGGGCACTTATCTGTTGCTGCAAAGCCATAACTTGCTTTTATCAGCGGACATAAATTTTTAGGAAGTTTTTTTTCAGCCTCAGGAATTGTTTCCTCACTTGTAGCACAAAGCCCCACAGGATACGCACCCGCAGCATAAATAAGCTCTTTTGGCGTGTAGGTACAGAAGGTTCCGACTACTTTTTTTCCCTTATCTTTCAATTCTTTTACAGTAACAAATCCATTTTTTCTCGCATCTCCAAATGTTTCAAAGATTTCCGGAAATTTATTTTCTTCCATAATTCTCACTCTCCCAATTTTAAAATTTTCCTCAATTACCTGTTCCTATAAGTGCAGCTCCTATTGCTCCTGCATATTTGGCATTTTTATGTGTTTCTACCTTTTGTCCTAGAGCTGACTCCAGTTTTTTTAATATATATTTATTACTGCTTAATCCGCCTGTAAGAAAGTACAGACTGTTTTCCTGTTTCACACAAAGCTGCACCACTTTCTCAATAACGGAATTAATAATCCCGAAAGCAATATCTTCCCGCTTTGTTCCTTTTCCTATAAGGCTTATTATTTCTGATTCTGCAAACACCGTGCACATAGAACTTATTTTAATTCCACTTCCGTTTACTGCAAGAGCAGTTAATTCATCAAGGCTTATTCCCATTGCATTTGACATTATTTCCAAAAATTTTCCCGTTCCCGCCGAACATTTATCATTCATTGAAAAATTCTCCAAAATACCATTTCTGATCTTTATGGCCTTTGTATCCTGTCCTCCTATATCAATAGCCGTACAGTCTTTTTTCAGCAGATAGTCCGCCCCTTTCCCGTGACAGCTTATCTCTGTTACAGTTTTATCGGCATAAGGTACAGAAACCCTTCCATAACCTGTTGCAGTAAAAAAGCTGTTTTCTCTGCTGATTCCGTTTTCTCTGAGTTTTTCAAGAATTGACTCCGCTGTTTCCAGACTGCTCCATCCGGTAGGCTGTGAAAAAAAATGTATAAATTCTCCGTTATAAAAAACTGCTGTTTTAGCTGCCGTTGAACCAATATCTATACCTACATAATACATTTTCCCTCCTGTTTTTCCCGGCATTCATTACTGCTTATTTTCGCAGTATAATTCATACTTTCCGTCTTTAAATAAATATACCTCTCTTACATCAGGACACAGCAGTTCCCCTACTTTATCATATTCCAGCCTGATACTTATCCCGCAGCAGTTTTCCAGCTGTATGGGCGGAGGCATAATTTTATAGGATATATTTTTAGTTTTCAGAGTATCCTCAAATCTTACCGCCCCTCTTGTATTATGAAATAAAAACTGATATTCAGACATAAAGATCTCCTTTCCATTAATTCGGCAGACTAAAGTTTAAATAATTAATTTTGTTATTTTTCTTCTCTTTTCCAGACCCCGCTCTTACCGCCGAGTTTTTCCTCAAGCTTTATTTCTCCAATGATCATTTCTTTATCTATGGCCTTACACATATCATAAATTGTAAGACCGGCTACTGAAACCATCATCAGAGCCTCCATTTCCACTCCTGTTTTCCCTGTGGTCTTTACTGTGGATTTTATTTTTATAAGGCTGTTTTTATCATCTGTTTCAAATTCTATTTTTGCACTGGACAAAAGTATATTATGGCACATTGGTATTGCATTACAGGTATTTTTGGAAGCCATAATTGCTGCTACTCTTGCTACCCCGAGAACATCTCCTTTTTTTATATTTCCTTCCTTAATGGTTCTCAATGTATCAGGAGTCATTCTTATTTCTCCTGTTGCTACAGCTGTTCTTTCAGTTTCATTTTTTCCGCTTATATCTACCATTATTGCTTTCCCGTCTTTATCAAAATGACTTAATTCATTGCTCATACTTTTTCCTCTCCCGTATAATTTAAAATAACTGTGACTTTCTGTTCCGAAATACTGATACTATTCTTTTATTTCTATTTTATCATTCTTTTTTATATGACCGCCCTTTATTACTACAGCAAAAACACCTTCTCTCGGCATTATGCAGTCACCCATTTTCGTATAAATACTGCATCTTGTATGACACTCTTTTCCAATCTGGGTTATCTCCAGCTCAAAGTTTTCCCCTGCTACTCTTTTTCCCACAGAAAGTGAAGAAAAATCAATGCCCTGTACTATAAGATTCTCTCCAAAACTTCCAAAATCTACTTCTGCTCCTTTATCTTTAAAATCTTCTATACTTTCATAGCTCAAAAGACTTACCTGTCTGTGCCAGTCTCCGCCGTGGGCATCTCCTTCAAGTCCGAATTTTTCTATTAAATTTATCTCTTCTGTCTCTTTTTTCTGAGTTCCTTTTTTTGTACTCACACATATTGCTGCTATTCTTCCCATATCTTCCTCCTGAATTTTACTGCGTAACAGTAATTTTTCAAAAATTTTTCATTAATATCTCTTCTGCTATACCAAAAAAATATTTTACCCCGGTTATCATAGCTTTTTCATTGGGTGAAAAATAAGGATTATGCAGTTTTGGATTCTCTTTACCGTCTTTATCCGTTCCAAGCCAAACCATACAACCTTTAGCCGGGTTTATATATTCCGAAAAATCCTCACTGAAGCTCTCCGGTCTTTCTTTTATTACCAAAGCTCCTTTCCCAAACTTTTCTGTTATTGCTTTTTCGGCAATATCACATAATTTCTCATCATTATACACTGCTTTATAATCATTTTCAAAAAATTTTATTTCACCCTCGGCTTCATATGCTCTCAATATATTTTCTACTATAAGCTTCATTCTGCTTATCACTATTTCCCTTGTTTTTTCATCAAAAGTTCTTACAGCACCTGTCAAATGGGCTGTATCAGGAATTACCCCGTATTCTTCACCGGATTTAAAACTCGCAGTAGAAATTACGGCAGTATTAAACGGGTCAACATTTCTTGCCACTACCGACTGGAAATTAGTCACTATCTCAGCTCCGATAAGAATAGGGTCTTTTACCTGCTGCGGCATGGAGCTGTGCCCGCCCTTACCTTTTACATATATATCAAAAGTATTTTTGTTTGCAGTGGCAGTTCCCCTTTTTACACCTATTCTGCCTGTTTTTTCACCGGGCATCACATGAAGTGAAAAAATCATCTCCACTCCGTCTAAAGCTCCTGATCTTTTTAATTCTGCCGCACCGCCGGGTGCCATCTCCTCGCCGCGCTGAAAAATAAATAAAACTTCTCCTTTCAGCCTGTGTTTATTTTCAGAAAGTAAACGGGCAAATCCCAATAAAATTGCAGTATGCATATCATGTCCGCATGCATGCATAACTCCCTTATTCTTTGACCTGAAATCACAAATTGTTTTTTCCTCCAAAGGAAGTGCATCTATATCAGCTCTGAATGCAATTATTTTCCCCGTATTATCTCCCTTTAGTCTGCCTATTACTCCTGTTTCTGCCGGCTGAATTATTTCAATATTCCCGAATGAAAGAAGTTTCTCCTTTATAAACTCTGTTGTTTTATATTCTTTGAATGACAATTCCGGATTTTCATGCAGTATCCGTCTCCATTTTATAATATCCTTTTCTATATTGTCAAAATTCATATCTTCTCCTGTTCAGCTTAGTAAACCGCCATGTCCCATTTCTATGATATCTCTTTTGGTAATAATATCTCCGGCAAGTATCCTTGGAAGCAACAGATCAAAAACAGAATTTTTTGAAAAAACAACTCCTCCCGGAAGTCCCATAATTACTTTTCCCCCGTTATATCCCAAGAGAAACATAGCTCCCGGCAATACAGGCGTTCCGTATGTAACCATTTCACATCCTGATTCTTCTATTGCATCAGGAGTCACATCATCAGGATCTATTGACATACCTCCGGTACAAAGTATTATATCTGTATCACCGGTAAGTTCTTTTATTTTAGCAGTAATTTTTTCTTTTTCATCAGGCATAAAAATCTGAATTATATCTGAAACCCCATATTTCCCAAGCTTTTCCCCGAGTACTTCCCTTGCTTTATCTTTTATTCTTCCGTAAAATATTTCATTGCCCGTTGTTATTATTCCTATTCTTAAGTCCGGATTTATTCTTTTAATTTCCATAAGCTCGTTATCTTTCATTATTTCTTCAAGCTCTTCAAGCTGTTTTTTCTCTATACGCAGCGGAATTATTCTTGTTGCTGCCACTGTTTCACCTTTTTTTACAGAAACATTATTAAATTTTGAAGCAATTATTATTTCACCTATACTGTTTATTTTATTCAAAAGTTCTGTATTTATTTTATAAAGTCCATCATACTCCGCTGCAAAATTTATTTTCCCTTCCCTTACTTCAGAGGCAGATATACCGTTTCCCATTACCTGCTTTTTTATAAATTCTGCCGCATCATTTTCATGAACAAAATTTTCATCTTCCTCCCAGATATAAATGTTTTCTTTTCCAAGCGAAAGAAGTACCTCCACATCCTCTTCCCTTATTATATGCCCCTTCAAAAATTTTGCTCCTTTGAATCCTCCCGGAATTATTTCTGTTATATCATGGCAGAGAGCCATTCCTACAGCTTCCTTGACATTTATTTTCTTCATATGCATCCCTTTCTGATTTTTAAGTTTACTTTTCCCCGCACTCCGATACACTTCCTAAAAGGATGTCTATTCCGTGAATCAGACTGTCTATTATATACTCCAGCTCTTCTTTTACTGCTTTTTTACTTCCCGGCAGATTAAATATTACAGTTTCCCCTCTTATTCCGCACACTGCCCTTGAAAGTGCGGCTCTTTTGGTAATTGAAAGGCTGTGATAACGTGCTGCTTCAGCTACACCGGAAGCTTCTCTTTCTATTACGGCTTTTGTAGCCTCAGGAGTTACGTCTCTTTTACCGAAACCGGTTCCTCCTGTAGTCAGTACAAGATTCAAATTCAGATTATCCGCCATATTTATCATTTCATTTATAAGCTGGTCTTTTTCATCAGGAAGTACTACATAACGCTCTACTTTCATATCATATCTTTCCGCTATCTCTTTTATAAGCTTTCCGCTCTCATCTTCCCGCTCTCCTTTATGCCCTTTATCACTGCTTGTTATTATTCCCACTGTATACATAAATTTTTCTCCTTAGAATCAAATTTTTGAAATAAAATATTCATAATCCTCTCTGGTATCTATGTCAAATCCTTCCAAAGGATCGTTTATTTCCACATACTCTATACTTTCCTTATGAGAATTCATTATTTGTCTGCCGCCCGAATCTCCCTCAAGCTTCATAAGCTCATCAAAAAAATCAGAGCCGAAAACTGTGGGCATTCCGTTTTTTCCTGTATATTTTGGAATTATTATTTTGTTTTTTCCTGCTTTACTTAGAATTCTCTTTATCGTCTCCAGAGTCAATCCGGGCTGATCTCCTGTAAAGAACATACAAATGTCGCATTCTCCGAGTTCTTTCAGTCCGGTCTTTATACTCTCGCTTAATCCAAAGGTAGGATTTTTATTTGTTACAATCAAAAAATCATTGCTGCTTTTCACATAACTTGCAAAAATCTGCTCTATCTCTTTATACGATGTTACAAGTATTATTTTATCAAAACCGCATTCCAAAACTTTATCAACTGTACTTTCAATAAATGTTTTTCCCTTATGTTTAAGTAATAGTTTATTTTTCCCCATTCTTCCTGAAAAACCCGAAGCCATTATTACTGCCCCTGTTTTCACAGCCTTCTCCTGTTCCTGTAAAAATAACAGATAATATTTTTTTTCTTTGAGTGAAGATATTATTATTTTGTCAGGAAGCAGATTTTCTTTCTCCAAAAGCTCGGCGAGATCCAGTGCATCTCTAAATTCTTTTTCACTGTCAGCCTGATTTATAAGAAGAATTTTTTCTCCTTTAGCTCCTTTGAATAAACCGTTTTCTGCATTTATAATATTGAATAAATGCTGTTTTGTTACCTCTTCATCTTCCTTTGCACCGGAAATTTTACGGAATAACTCTATTCTGTGTACGTTTTCATCATTTACCTTTAATCCCAGACTTTTTATAGTTATCACACCCACAGTTTTATCTGTTCTGTCTGCAAAGACAGGTTCTGTTTCCTTCCAGCCCTTAAGCGGTCTCATTCTGGAACCGTCTCCTTCTATTACCAGATAATCTGCTTTTTCCTTGAAACTGTCTATATCATCAAGACTGAAAGGAAGAAGCTTTCCCTGTTCGTTTTCTTCTTTCCCTGTTATATATGCCCCGTTTTCTGTCAAAGTCTTATGTAAAAAGTCATTACCCACGCATATTTTATAATTTTTTCTGACTTCAGGGAGAAATATCTTTGTGGTAGTAGTAAAAATTATTCTGTTACGGCTTTTTAACTCTTCACATAATTCCAGACAAAAAGAAGTTTTCCCGCCGGCTCCCGTTACTATTACAGTATCATTTTTCTTCAGTCCGAGAGCTTCATATAAATATTTCATTTCCAAAGGTTTTATCATTATTCCCCCTTTATCAAAGCTATTTGGATATTCTGCCCGGGTATTTTTCATCACACATCGCCGGTATTTTTTTACCCGGCGGAAACTGTGGAATAACTCTGCCAAACCTGATTTCCAAAGAGATTTATTATATCTAAAATCTTACTAATTCATCATTTTTATATCTTTTTATAAATTTGCCGTATCCTTCTTCACCTATGAATTCATTATCCTTAACTGTTACCTTTCCTCTGACTATGGTCATCACAGGATAAC
>JAITVW010000001.1 GCA_031285605.1 Fusobacteriales bacterium
AGAAGCCGTAAGAAATTTTACAAGAGAACTAAAGATAAAAAATATATCATATAATCCAAGAGAAAATCTTATATTTAAGGTATTTTCAGAACCGCTTTCAGAACAAAAGATATGTATACCGGTAAAAGAGCCGTATACTCAGGGAAATACTGCAACGGGACTTGCATTGGAAATGGAAAAAAATTCATGGACTGATCCCGAACTGAATAATTCTTTGAGAAATATACTGAAATTACTCTATAAAACATATATGGGCACTTCAAAAGATCTGAATTATATAAGAGAAGATGTAGAAAAACATATATTTAATATTCTTCCTCCGGACAAAATTTTTAAATACTGGCAGAAAAACGGAGTACTGCTTTTGAATACAGTTTTGACAATTTCGGAAACAAAAGCAGCTGACCATAGTAAATTTTGGACACCATTTACACAGGAACTGCTGGAATTTATCTCAGAAAAAAATAAAAATATTATATATTTTTTATGGGGAAAAGATGTGCAAACATTTGAGAAAAATATAAAAAACGGGGAAATAATCAAGCATAATCATCCGTCTGTATGGGGAAATACTGAAAATGAGAAAGATTTTTTGAACAGCAGGTCATTTGAGAAAACAAAGGGAATTGTAAACTGGCTTGGATGTGAAACGGAACAAAAAACAACATTATTTTAAAAATAAATATTTATGACAGTTAAGAAGGCTTTTTTAGGAAGCCTTTTAATTATATGGCAGTTATACACAGGAATTTGGAAGCTGTTATTTTTATAAAATCGGGAATAAAATGGTTATTTCTTGTAAATTATATACTGAAATATTATGATTAAGAGGTGATTTTATCGTGAAAAAGGTGATATTAATGTTAATGACATTATTTTCTGCAGGAATATTCAGTGCATCGGAGACAGCATGTGTAGAAACAAGGGAACGTCCGAGACCTGACGGTGTGGTAATAAAAAGAGACGGTATATATTATGACGGCAAAAAGGTAGATACTGATGTGGAAAAACCAAGAATTTTGAAAAAAAAGTATGATCTTGAAAATTTTTATAAAAGTGATAATGAATTAAAGCTGAAAAGAGAGGGAGATGAAGGCTATAAAACTGAAAACAACGAATATTTTATTACAGCCGGAAGACTTTATTATAAAAATTATCAGATAAATAAAAATAGTTTTAAAAATCTGGCAGCAGCAGGACAGATACGGTATTCCACCACAGGACACTGTAGTACATATACTGTATACAATGATATTATAAAAGCTGATAATTCCTATATAATAGGAGGAAACAGCCATACTTCCATAAATAAATATATTTCTGATGTCCTTGGAAATGAAAATGTAAAGCTTTTTTATATTTTGCTGGATAACAGACTTACTGTATATAATTATTTTGAAAACGGGTCATTTATAAATAATTATGTGTATAATTCGTCAAGGAATATGTTTATAGCCGATGGTGTGCAGGAAGTAAGGGATAAGAATTATAAAATTATATATAAAACAACTTTTAAAAACGGAACAGGATATATGAAGGTTTATGATGACAGTTTAAGCCTTGTGGAAGAAGGAAGGTATGAAAATTCCAGAAAAGCGGGTGACCGGAAGTTATATTAAATTTGATTTCTGACGGAATAATCATAGAAACAGAATTATTCCGGTTTTTGTACACTGAATTGAAAAAGATTTTTTATGCCTGATGAATTATGGTATAATATTACAGAACAAAAGATAATAAAAAACAGAAATAAAGGAGAAAAAAATGCCAAAAGCTGTAATATTAGATACAAGTGCCATTATGTACAGAACACACTTTGCTCTTATGGGAATGAGAAATTCCAAAGGAAAAGCTACAGGTGCGACATATGGTTTTATAAATACCCTGAACCTCATAATAAAGGAGTTTTCTCCTGATTATCTGGTTGCCTGCCTTGATATAAAGAGATCCGAACTGAAAAGAACTTCGGAGCTTACGGAGTATAAAGCTCACAGAGAAGATATGCCTGAAGAGCTGGTATATCAGATTCCCAAAATTATGGAAGTCTTGGATGCCTATAATATACCTAAATACAAAGTAGACGGCTATGAGGCAGATGATGTCATTGCCACGCTTGCCAAGAAGTTTTCCGATGATGACAATGAGGTATTTATAGTAACAGGCGATAAAGATCTTATGCAGCTTATAAAGGATAATGTAAATATAGCACTGCTGGGAAAAGGAGAAGGAAAAAGCCAGTTTAAATATATACAGACAGAGCAGGATGTAGTGGAATATCTCGGGGTAAGACCTGACCAGGTAATAGATCTTTTCGGTCTTATGGGAGATAAATCGGACGGAATTCCCGGAATACAGGGAATAGGACCTAAAACGGGAGTAGAACTGATATCAAAATACGGAAATCTCGAAACATTATATGAGAATATAGAAGAGATAAAGGGGAAAAGAAAAGAAAAGCTGGAAAATGAAAAAGAAAATGCATTTTTGAGTAGAGAACTGGCAACAGTTCATATGGAGCTTGATGTAGAATATAATAAAGAAAAGCTTAAATATGAAGAAAAAAATATGGATAAGCTCATACCTTTATATAAAGAAATGGAATTCAAAAGATTCCTTGAAGAGGCAGAGCGTGCCAAAAAGAGTGCGAATCCGCTTCAGGGAACTTTATTTCAGACAGCTGTACAGGAAAAAACATCTGTCGTGAAAGAGGTAAATAAAGAGACTCCGTTTCAGTATGAAATAATAGAGACTTTGGAAAAGGCAGAGGAAATAACGGCAAAGCTGGGTGATGAAGTAACTGTATTTGATAATGAACTGGGATTTGGAATTTCTGATAAGGAAAAGAATTATTATATTCCTGCGGCAGTTATTTCCGATAAAACCGATTTTCTGAAAAAATTTAG
>JAITVW010000145.1 GCA_031285605.1 Fusobacteriales bacterium
AAGCATCGAACAGTACGTGTATTACCACTTACCAATCCGCTCATACAGCTTAAAAGACGCTCCTGAAGATGGACCTATGAGGTCCGAAACACTGTAGAGCAGATATAATTTTGTGAATAGACTCAATCATACAGGAATATAGGAAGAACTGCGTTCTTACTACAACACCGTAGCGGCCGGAAGCAGCGAACAGTACGTGTATTACCACTTACCAATCCGCTCATACAGCTTTAAAAGACGCTCCTGAAGATGGACCTATGCGGTCCGAAACACTGTAGAGCTGATAATATTTTGTGAATAGACTCAATCATACAAGAAAGTTGTGTATCTAGTTGGTCTACATACACACTTTTGTTATTGTTGTTGTTTGTAACCACAAACGGTACAAAATCAGGGAATTTGTAACCATACACAGAGGAACCGAAGATAAATTTGAGACAAAAATAGAGAATAACTGTCTGATAATGGCCTATGTCCATATAGGAAATGACTGTACAATAGAAAGTAACTGCATTCTGGGAAATAATGTGACATTAACCGGACATGTATATGTGGAGGCTAATGCTATTATAAGTGCTTTGACTCCTGTTTATGAAAATGTACGTATAGGATGTCATGCTATGGTAGGCGGTGCTTCATATGTGTTTCAGGATATCCTTCCCTTTACTCTGGCAGAAGGTATTAAGGCTAACTCAGCGTTTATAAACATGGTAGGACTGAGACGGCGTGGTTTTAGCGAAGATGAAATAAGAAATTTGAAAGAGGCATACAAAATAATTTTTAAAAGAGGAAATAAACTTGAGGAAGCAATAAGGCAGATGCAGGAAAAATTTCCCGATGATAAAAATATAGAACATATGATACACTTTATTAGGGAAAGCAGGAGGGGAATAGCAAGATAAGAACAAATAAAAAACAGGATGGTAATTTTATGAATAAAAACATACATGAAACTGCGATTATTGCTTCTGGAGCCAAAATTGCAGATGATGTAAAGATAGGACCGTATTGTATAATCGGACCACAGGTATCAATAGATTCCGGAACAGTGCTGGAATCTCATGTTGTGGTAGAGGGTGAAACAATAATAGGTAAGAAAAATTATATTTTTTCATTTGTTTCTATAGGAAAAGTACCTCAGGATCTGAAATTTCACGGTGAAGAAACAAGAGTCGTTATCGGGGACAATAATAAAATCAGAGAATTTGTTACAATTCACAGAGGAACCGAAGACAGATTCGAGACAACAGTAGGCAATAACTGTCTGATAATGGCATATGTTCATATCGCACACGACTGTATGGTAGAGGATAATTGTATTCTTGCAAACGGGGCTACACTGGCAGGACATGTATATGTAGAAGAGTACGCTGTAATCGGCGGACTGACACCTATACACCAGTTTGTAAGAGTAGGACGTCACGCCATGGTAGGCGGTGCTTCCGCAGTAAATCAGGATGTGGTTCCTTATACTCTTGCTGAAGGAAATAAAGCAAGAGCAGCTTATATAAATATTACCGGGCTTAAAAGACGAGGCTTTACAGAAGAAGAAATAAAAAATCTGAGAGAAAGCTATAAGATAATATTTAAGAGAGGGCTGAAGCTGGAAGAAGCTCTTGTCCAGCTGAAAGAAAAATTTCCTGACGATAAAAATATAGACCATATAGTAGCTTTTATCAAAAAAAGTAAAAGAGGTATTACAAGATAATGAATAAAATTGCAATTATTACAGGAGCTGGAAAGCTCCCGACTTTATTTTTGGAAGAGGCTGTGGATAAAGGATATAAGGTATATCCTATTTATCTTTTTGATGGAGTGGATAACAAAATAAAAGAATATATGAACTCTGTAAAATATAGCATTACTCAGGTGGGAAAAATAATAAAGTACTTAAAGTCAAAGGAAATAAGTAAATTAATTATGCTTGGAAAAGTGGAGAAAAATCTTATATTTTCCAATTTAAAATTTGATTTGGCTGCAACAAAAATATTGATGAGTGCCAGAAATAAAAAAGATAAAAATATATTGACGGCAATTATAAATCATCTGGAAAAAGAAGGGATAGAAGTGTTACCCCAGAATTTTCTTATGGACAGATATATGGCAAAAGAAATGGAGTACACTAAAAGAAAAGCGCTTACTGATGATATGAAAACTATAAAAATAGGAATAGAGGCTGCAAAAATGCTTACTGCAATTGATGCGGGACAAACTGTAGTGGTAAAGAATGAATCAGTGGTTGCTCTGGAAGGAGTAGAAGGAACTGATAAAACAATAGAGCGTGCCGGCGAGTATGCAGGGAAAGACTGTATAATAGTGAAAATGGCACGTCCAAATCAGGATTACAGAATTGATATACCTACAATCGGAGTAGATACAGTAAAAAAAGCAGCGGAGATAAAAGCAAAAGGAATAGTAATAGAATCAGAACACATGTTATTTATAGATCAGGAAGAAGTAATAAATTTTGCTGATAAAAATAAAATATTTATAAAAGGAATAAAATATGAATAATAAATTTTTTGTTTCATGCGGTGAGATGTCCGGCGATCTGCATTTATCATATATAATCAAGGCTGTAAAAAAGGCTTCGGAAGGTGCGGAATTTTTTGGAATAGCCGGAGATAAATCGGTTTCGGAAGGTGCTGTATTGATTCAGCATATCAAAGATAACGACATAATGGGTTTTGCAGAAGCAGTAAAAAAATATAAATATTTCAAGAAAAAAACCGGAGAATATATAGAATTCATAAAAAAGAATGATATAAAGAATGTTATTTTTGTGGATTACGGCGGTTTTAATCTGAGATTTTTTGAAATGCTGAAAAAAGAAATAACAGGTATAAAAACTTTTTATTATATCCCGCCAAAAGTATGGGCATGGGGTGAAAAAAGAATAGAAAAGCTGAAAAAGCTTGATGAAATAATAGTTATTTTTCCTTGGGAAAAAGAGTATTATGATAAAAAAAATATGAATGTATCATATTTTGGAAATCCGTTTATAGATAAATATGAATTTTCAGACAGTTACGGAGAAAAGGTACTTCTTCTGCCGGGCAGCAGAAGACAGGAAATAGTGAAAATGCTTCCAATAATGCTGGAGCTTATAAAAGCTGAAAAGAATGAAAAATTTATATTAAGATTTGCTGATAAATCACACTTGGATTATATGCCGTTTGATCGGGCTGATTATCCGAATATGGAAATAAGCTTTTCAAAACTGGAAGATATCAGAAAAGATCTGAGAATGGCTGTGGCTACGTCAGGAACCGTAACATTTGAAATGGCACTTATGGGTCTTCCTGTAATAACAGGATATAAAACATCTTCCTTAAATGTATTTATAGCAAGAAATATATTGAAAATATCTTATATTTCACTTACTAATATAGGGGCAGGAAAAGAAGTGATTCCGGAGCTTATACAAAATGATTTTAATATAAAAAACATAAAAAAGAAAATGAATTATATAGATAATTCTAAGAAAGCCGTGGTAAAATCTCTTTTGGAGAGCAGGATTCTGATGGGGGAAAAAGGGGTAATAGACAGAATATCTCAATTTATTTTGGAAAGGGCTTTATAGATGAATGAATTAAAGAAATTATATTTACAGTTAAACAAATATATAAAAAGATACGGAATTCTCATAGGGGTTAATTTTCTTATGACAATTCTGGCAGGAGTAACTGCGGCAGCACCTCTTGCACTGGTAAACAGACTGTTTGACAAAGGAATTTCCGGAGGCAGTGAAAAGGATATATTATATGCGGCGTGTTCTATGGTAGGACTGGCAGTAATGGGCGGTTTTTTAATATATTTATCTACTATTTTTTCCGGGCGTATATCTACCGGAATATACAGAGATGTTATAAATGATATGTATGTGAAAATACAGAGTTTGGATCTAAAATTTTTTACTGAAATAAAAGTAGGGGAATTAATGGTAAGATTTACTAATGATGCACAAAATATAAATACTATGATCCTGAATCTTTTTAATCTGCTTTCATATGTAGTGCAGGCGGTAGTCTTATTTAGTATAGCAATGTATACAGATTGGAAACTGACTTTGTCCATAGTTTTAATAACACCGATTTTGATTCAAATAGTAAAAAAATATGCTAAAAAATTAAAAAAAGCCGGAAAAGACAGACAGGAAGCAACAGGAGACCTAAACAGCACACTTCAGGAAACTATATCAGGTATTAAAGTAATTAAAGCTTTTGCTACTGAGGGATATGAGAAATCAAAGTTTAAAAATCTTACAAATAAACTGAGAGTGCACAGTATGAACAGTATCAGATATGATGCGAAATCGAACTCTATTACTGAAGGTCTGAACTATATTATAGTAGCTTTACTTCTGATGTTTGGCGGATACAGGGTAATAAGAGGACATGGTTTTACAACCGGGCATTTTATTACTGTAATAGGGGCTATTTCTGCCATGTATACTCCTGCCAAAAGATCAGTAGGAACCATTAATAACATTAATAATAACTCGTCTGCTATAGAGAGAGTATTTGAGATAATGAAGCTGGAGCCGGAAATAATAAACGGAGGAAACCCGGTGAAATTTGATACATTTAAGCAGGATATAGAATTGTCCAATGTCTCTTTTTCTTACAATGATGATGAAGAATATGTATTAAAAGATATTAATCTTTATGTGAAAAAAGGAGAAACAGTGGCTCTGGTGGGGAATTCCGGAGGCGGGAAAACTACAATAGCCAATCTGATACCAAGGTTTTATGATGTAAGTAAAGGAAGCATAAAAGTAGACGGTATAGATGTAAAAGATTATGAGATAAAATCACTCAGAAGAAATATAGGAATAGTTCCGCAGGAAACTTTTCTGTTCGGCGGATCAATAAAAGAAAATATAAGATATGGAAACAGACGTGCTACAGATGATGAAATAATCAGAGCGGCTAAGATGGCAAATGCTCATGAATTCATCGTGAAACTTAGTGACAGTTATGAGACTGAGATTGGTGAAAGAGGAGTACTTTTATCGGGAGGGCAGAAACAGAGAATTGCTATAGCAAGAGCGATTTTGGAAAATCCGCAGATTCTGATTCTGGATGAGGCAACAAGTGCACTGGATAACGAATCAGAAAAGCTGGTTCAGGAAGCTTTGGAAAAACTAATGCTGGAAAAAACTACTTTTATAATAGCCCACAGATTATCTACAGTAATAAACAGCGATAAAATAGTAGTACTGCAAAAAGGTGAAATCAAAGAAACGGGAACTCATCATGAATTAATTGCCAAAAACGGGATATATAAATCATTATATGAGAGAAATTTTGAAGACTGATATAGATAGGATAGCGATATGAGGAGAAAGCAAAGTGAACTGGAAACAGAATCAGTAGGAAAACTTTTGAGGAAATATACTATTCCTGCTTTAATAGGGAATATTGTAATAGTAGTGTACAATTTTGTCGACAGGTGGTTTATCGGACAGTTTATAGGAGAAGAAGCTCTGGCTGCATCAGGAATAACTTTTTATCTGCTTATGGTTTTTATAGCCTTTAGTATGTTTGTGGGAATAGGGGCCGGGACAATAATATCCATACGGCTGGGGCAGAAAAATATAGAAGACTCGGAAAAAATACTGGGAAATTCTGTTACCTTGTTTTTTGTGGTAAGTATTATTCTTACTGTAATATTATGGTTTAACCTTGATTTTATACTTTTGAAATCCGGGGCAAACAGTGAAACACTTCCTTATGCAAGGGCATACATGAGAATTTTGATACCAATTTCACTGGCTAATTTTTATTCTTACGGACTGAGCAATGTGATGAGAGCTGCCAATGCTCCGAAAACTGCAATGTTTGCAATGATAATAGGCGGTGTAGTTAATCTTGTACTTGATTATATATTTGTAGTTATTTTTCATATGGGAATAGAAGGGACAGCTTATGCTACACTTATAGGAAATGTATTATCAGCAGTTTATGTAATATATTTCTTTATTAGAGGCAAGCCGTTGTTTAGATTAAATATGTTTGGATGTTCAATTGATGAGGCAAGCATACTCAGATTAAGAAAAAAAAATCTTCCTCTTTCATATAAGATTTCTTATGATATCTTGAAAATAGGAATGTCGTCATTTTTGCTGCAGTCAGTGAATGCAGCGGTGGGTGTGGTTATAAATAATGTAATCAGCTCTACGGGAGGAACTGCCGGAGTAGCAATAATGACTATTATTAATACATATCTGACACTTATTGTAATGTTAGTATATTCTATAGCTCAGGGTGCCCAGCCTATCATAGGTTATAATTACGGTGCCAAGAGATTTGACAGGGTTAAGAGCTCATTTAATATGTCTGTAATTTGGGGACTGATTATGTCAGCAGGATTTTTTTTGGTAATAATACTAATTCCAAGGGAATTGATTTTATTGTTTAATAAGGACAGTAATTCCAATGTCATTCATGATGGTATAAAAGCAATGAGAATATATTTTATGCTGATTATTCCGGCTTCTGTAGGTACAATAGTGCCAAATTATTTCCAGTCTATAGGAAATGCACGTGAAGCTATTATTCTTAATATTATGAGACAGGTATTCATTTTTATGATAGTAATGTTTATTTTTACCAGAATCTGGGGATTGGACGGAGTATGGTATGCACAGCCTGTTACAGACGTTATATTT